>NZ_JBJMLX010000400.1:0-16225 GCF_045805085.1 Niastella sp. | reverse complement strand
GATCCGTCGGTCAGTCTCAATTTCGGTTTCCCCCGGGCCTCTTGTTACAATACCACCCCCTAACCGTTCCAGGTGTTTCCACATCCCACGCAGGCGGGGCATCAGGTACTGGTACTGAGCCAGTTCCACCTGGGTTTTGGCTTGTGCGGTTTTGGCGCGGCGGGCGAAAATGTCCAATATCAGGTCACTGCGATCGATAGTTTTTACTTCGAGCACATTTTCAATATTCTGAATCTGTGATCCGCTCAGTTCATCGTCGAAAATAATAATGTTGATATCCCGGCCTTCGATGTAATTTTTAATTTCTTCCAGCTTGCCTTTACCAACAAAGGTGCGGCTATCGGGATGCGGCAGCTTTTGTACAAATCGTTTTACGGCCTTGGCGCCGGCCGTTTCGGCCAGAAATGCCAGTTCGTCCAGGTATTCAGTAACCTGTACTTCGGTTTGTAATTTATGTACCAGTCCTACCAGTACAGCTTTCTCTTCGTTTTGAATGATGTTCTTCTTATCTAACAAGTCCTTTGATTTTCCGTGCAAAAGTAAGCGGAAAAGTCGGAACCTGGGGTAGATGGATGTGCGAAAGGGAGATACTTCCGTGATGTTGTGGTTTGGTTGTATAGGAAAAGAAAAGGTAACCAGAGGTAAGGGAAAGGAATAGAAAAGGTAAAGAAGAAGAAACCAGGAGGTAAAGAAATGAAAAATGGTCTTGTAAATCAGTGAATTAGATGCAAGGGGATAACCAGGAAGTAAAGAAGGGATAAAGAATGTTGATCATACGCAAGCCTGCTGTAATAAAAAAATCCGGAAGGTTATCGCTTATGCGAAACTCCTTCCGGATAGTATTTTGATGATTGATTATCTTCTTACAAACCGCTGATACATAACCCTATCGTGAACGGCCTGATGTCATACAATGGCGATCCCGATCCCGCGGCTCCGTCTTTTATAAACTGATTGATCTGGTAGGAACCGAAAATGCCAAACACCCCTTTGCTTATACGACCGGTTACGGCCAGGCGCGTACTATTAAAGTATCGTTTTGATTTTATTTTTTCTGTTTCGGTGTTAATGATACCCCCTTTACTTGACATTAAGTTCTTACCCTTTGTCATGGCGCTTAGCATGGTACCGATCTTTCCACCCACGGCCACTTTCCAGCTTTTATTGGTGTTATCGGGATCGGCTGCAAACCGAAGCTCAACCGGTACTTCAAGAAAAGTAGTAGCTATCTTGTATTTTTTAAAATAGGTAGTATCAGACTTGAAGGCGAGGGTATTGGTATTTCTGCCCGCAATATCAATGGTCTGTTTATTAAGATAGAAATTGTCTGTTCCCAAACCAATGCCAAGACCTACACTAAAGCGGGGACTGGTTTTAAAGGGGAAGTCGAACATGAAATACATATTAAAGGTGCGGGGGATACCTTTTGTATTAATGGTATCTGGTTTAGATGCCCAACCATTATAACCCACTTGTATCATAAAGTGGTCGTTAGCCCGGTTGGGGTTATACTTCCACACCTTATTCTTGGATGTAGTCTTGGTAGAATCCTGTGCAAATAAGGGAAGTACAAATGCCAATGCGAGGGAAAGCGTAATCAATTTTTTCATACTGTTCTCAAATGATTGTCAAAAGTATCTTTCACAGGGTTAATGAAAGGTTAAGGTTACAAAAAAGCCCATAGCAAGCCATGGGCAAAAGAGGTAATTGGTTGACTTTGTACGAACCGTTCCGGCCTCTATCGGGGAACAATACGTCAAACAAGGAATTTTACACTACAGAGTCCCGGTATTGATCGACCAAAGTACTGGCCGTCTTATGTAAGGGATACTCTAACCCTCCCGATAATTTTTTGGAGAGAAAGCCAACAATGAAATAAGAACTGTGTGGACCCTGCTGGGATCGAACCAGCGACCCTCTGATTATGAGTCAGATGCTCTAACCGTCTGAGCTAAGGGTCCTACTGCAAAGCAGCAAATATCTTGAATTAAAGAGCTTTCTGTTCAAAGAGCAGCAAAATTAGATAAATTCATTCAGTACATGACAGAAATCTCATTTAATTTTTAAATTATCTTAGCAGCAGCTTTCCGACTACCCATTTGGTCTTTTTTCCAGAACGATTAGCAGTTTTTTATTATGCCTGCCAGCACCAACATTCCGGAACTGCAACAGCGCATTGCGCTTTTTGACGACCAGTTTGCTTATAAAGAACTGTTTGCCCATTTCTATAAGTCCCTTCAGCAATTTGCCTCTTCCATTGTCCGTTCCCACGAAGTGGCGGAAGAGATCGTTTCTGACGTATTTATCAAGGTATGGAAGAAAAGGGCCGGCCTTAACCGTATCAATAACCTCAAACTATACCTTTTTATCAGCACCAGGAACGGTGCTCTCAACTATCTCCGAACCCGCAAAAAGATCTTTTTGCAACCCGATCAATATTTCGTGCAGCTGCAAAGCATTTATTTCAACCCTGAAAAATTAATGCTTACTGCCGAAATGATGAACCGGGTTCAAAAAGCTATCAATGACCTGCCGCCCCGTTGCCAGCTTATCTTTAAACTGATAAAAGAGGATGGCCTCAAGTATCGGGAGGTGTCAGAACTATTGCATCTTTCGTTAAAGACGGTGGAAAATCAAATGGCTATAGCCATCCGTAAAATTGGGCTCGCTATTCATTTCGATATTCGTACCACCCTGTCTTCATAATAGTAACCTATGTAAAAAAAATCTTTCACTGGTTTGGGGGTATGCTTTTTACAGTGGTGTCCTTATGTGTATATCTATTAATACACAATGAGTAAGGAT
Source organism: Niastella sp. (assembly GCF_045805085.1). Classification (NCBI taxonomy): domain Bacteria; kingdom Pseudomonadati; phylum Bacteroidota; class Chitinophagia; order Chitinophagales; family Chitinophagaceae; genus Niastella; species Niastella sp. The sequence continues at coordinate 13,420 of NZ_JBJMLX010000400.1, read as the reverse complement.
AGAACCTGGTTTTTGATTAGCAAAAAACTGGCTGGTGAAGCAAGCGCCGATGAGTTGACCGAACTGGAGGGTCTGTTACGTAGCGACCCCGATATGCACTATGCACTTCAAAACATAACTGACTTATGGAATTTGCCCACACCTGTAAACAATGATGCAGAGGGGGCGTTTAACCGTCATGTCAGTAGATTGAAATCAACCACTACAGACTGGGATCTTCCTGATGAGGATACCCCACTTCAACCCAACCATACCTATACAGTTACCCAAAAGTATTCCCGGAAAAAATTGATGATCGTAAGTATAGCAGCCGCTGTACTTATGGTAGCAAGTATTTGTTGGTATAACGCTGTAACAAAACGGGCAGCTGCTGCCCGCCCTTTTCCTGTAGCGCAAACCGGCGAAAAAAATGAGGTGAGTACACCCAATGGCTCCAAAACAAAGATCAATTTGCCCGACGGTTCAAAGGTTTGGTTGAATGCAGGCAGTAAACTTACCTATAATAAAGATTTTGGCGGCAACATGCGTGAGGTGGAATTGAGCGGGGAAGCATTTTTTGAAGTAATGTCAGTAACAATACCCCAAACAAAACAACGGGTCCCCTTTATAATCCATACCCAATATATTGATGTACGTGTGCTGGGCACTGCCTTTAATGTAAAGGCATATCCCAGGGATAAGCAAACAGAAACCAGCCTCGTACATGGCAAAGTAGAAGTATTGGTGCATAACCGCCCTGAAAAAAAGTTTACGTTACAACCCAATGAAAAACTGGTGGTAAGAAATGAAAAAGTGGATGAACCAACGGCCGATCAAGGAGACAATGCTACCAATAAACAACCCTTTGTGTCATTCAGCAATTTAACCTATGCCCCAAAGGATAGCACGGTGGTAGAAACGGCATGGGTACAAAACAAACTGGTTTTTAATGATGAATCGTTCCTTGAAATAGCTGAAAAAATGGAACGCTGGTATAATGTAGAGATCGTATTCAAGGATGTAAAAAAACAGACCGAGCATTTCTCCGGCTCTTTTACAAATGAAACCGTACAACAGGCGCTGTATGGTTTAAGTGTAACAACTCCTTTTCATTATACCATACAGGGCAATAAAATAACTATAGGAAAATGATATTTAAATCAAAACGATTGAAATGAATAACAACAGTTCATAGACCTGTAATAAAAAGCGGAACCTCATTGCAGTGAGATCCCGCCAGGTAAAATACAGGCTGAAATGAGCTTTCCTGTTTAGGCGCAGGAAACACCTATTATTTAACCTTCCAATTAACAAAGTATGAAAAAAAACGGAATTCTGCTGAGTTTCGGCAGGGACCCGCTTTTCCTAAAGTTCGTCCGGATTATGAAGCTTGCATTCGCTATAATACTGATCAGTTGTCTTCATGTTACAGCCGGTGGCTATTCGCAAAACAGGATCAGTGTTGACTTTCAGTCAACGCAATTGAAAAAGGCATTATCATTTATTGAAAAGAAAAGCAACTTCCGGTTTCTGTATAATGAGAACCTGGTGACCAATGTGCCCCGCATTACGCTCACAATGGTTAATGCCGAAGTAACTGAAGTGTTGAACCGGTTGTTGAACAATACCGGTCTCTCCTACCAATTAATGGCCAATAACCTGGTGATCCTTAAAACAGGTATAGCAGTCATGCAGGATATTAGGGTGTCGGGCAGGGTTACCAGTACTACCGGTGAACCGGTAGCTGGTGCGTCGGTGGTGGTAAAGAACACTTCCATTGGCACTACTACGGATGGCGCAGGCAATTATTCCCTGACCGTACCTGATAGTGCGGTGCTGGTAATTTCTTCCCTGGGATTTGAAACGCAGGAAGAAACTGTAAATGGCCGCGCTACCATTAATGTTAATTTGAAGGCTGCGGACGCATCTTCCCTGCAACAGGTAGTAGTAGTGGGTTATGGTACCAGTACAAAAAGAGATCTGACAGCCCCTGTTGCCGTGGTGAATCCTGAAGACCTGAACAAGCGAACAACATCCAGCCCCATGCAGGCATTACAGGGTAGTGTAACAGGTGTGCAGGTTATTACTACCGGGGCGCCGGGCGGTTCACCAACCGTACGCATAAGAGGGGTAGGTTCTTTCAATAATACTTCGCCTTTGTATGTAGTAGATGGGATGTTCGTTGATAATATCGACTTTTTGAATACCAATGATATTGGTGAAATGTCGATCTTGAAAGACGCCTCCGCTGCTGCTATTTACGGCGTGCGGGCCGCAAATGGCGTAATTATTATCACTACCAAAAAAGGAAAATATAATCAAAAGACGCGGGTAACTTATAATGGGTACTTTGGTGTACAAAAACCAACGGGCAACTATAAACTGGCCAATGGATCACAATATGCCGCTATGGAGCTGGCCAAGCAAACAGGGGCGGATTCTGCACGGGTTACCAATTCGGTTACCAAATTTGGCGGTAGTGGCGTAAACCCGGCTACCAATACCGATTGGTACGACGAACTTTTAAAGAGTTCTGCCCTCATGCACAATCACAGCATCGATATAAGTGGTGGCGCTCCTAAAGTAAACTATACTCTTGGTTTGAATTACCTGTACCAGGATGGTATTACAGAAACCGAGAGCAGCTATAAAAGATATAACGGTCGCCTTCAAATTGAAGCCAAACCATATGATTGGTTAAAGATGGGCATTACGGCACATTTCACCAATTTCACCCAGCGGAACCCGAATACCGGTGCATTTTATCTGGCTTATTTGGCTTCTCCATTATACCCCGTGTTCGATGCTACCAATACATTGGCAAAGCCAGATAAATATACTTCTTCGACCACGCTTGGGTTTAATAACGGCGTTTTTAATAACCCGGTTGCTGCTGCCAATTACTGGTACGACAAAACAAAAGGTTTCCAGGTACTTCCTTCAGTTTACCTGGAAGCAGATATCATAAAAAATAAATTGTCTGTACGCTCCCAGTTAAGCCAGCGCTATGGTTCTAACCTGAATCAGAATTACATTCCCGAGTATTATGTTGATAACAATCAGAAATCACGGGTATCGGTGTTAACTTCCACCCAGGATAGAACGGAGAATTATATCCTCGATAATTTAATAACCTATAGGGATAGCAAGGACAAACACCATTGGACGGTTTTGTTGGGTCAATCGGCCCGCCAGGAACAGTTCAGGTCAACACAGGTGATCACCGACAGTATACCACAGGACCAGATTTTCTGGTATGCCGACCAGGGTGCCCGCCGTTCAAATGGTTATAATGAAACTGGTTTTAGAAATACCTCGCTTTCCTATTTTGGCAGATTAGAGTATAACTATGCCGGTAAGTATTTATTAACAGCTACTTTCCGTGCCGATGGAACTTCGAAATACCAGGATAAATGGGGATACTTCCCTTCGGTTGGTGTAGGTTGGGTGCTCTCGGATGAAGGTTTTATGAGGGATAACAAGCTATTCGACCTGTTGAAGCTTCGGGGATCGTGGGGAAAACTGGGTAACGACAATGTGCCGCCAAGTACTGGTTATGCAGTTGTATACAGTGGTAATGATTATTCAGGCATTTTCAATAGCACGGCCACCAGCAATGGCGTACCGGTAACCGGTTATCGTATCGATCCGTTATTCGGGATTGTAAAGTGGGAAGTAGTGACTGAATGGGATGGAGGTATTGACTTTTCGCTGTTGAACAGGCGACTAAAAGGTTCTGTGGATTACTATCACCGGCAAACGAGTGATCTGGCATTTGAAAGAAATTTCCCCTTTATAAGTAGTGTTAAAGTATATAGTAACTGGGGTAAGGTAAATAACAGTGGTATAGAAGTAACATTGGATTGGGCTGATAAATTAGGCCAGCTGGGTTATCATATCGGCGGTAATCTTACCACTGTGAAAAACGAGGTGATTGACCTGCATGGCGTGAAAAATATCCCGGGTGGGATTGCTGAATTTCCAACTCAGTCGCAGGTTGGCGAACCTTTCAATTTCTTTTATGGATACCAGGTAGCAGGTATTTACCAGAATCAGGCTGAAATAAATGCCGATCCCATTGCCGTTGCCAATAATGTAAAACCAGGCTACTTCAGGTACGTAGATGTGAACAATGATAAAAAGCTGGATGAAAACGATCGCGTAAACCTGGGTAGTTACCTTCCCAGGATCAATTATGGGTTTAATCTTGGCCTCGATTACAAAAATTTTGACCTGAGCATCCTCTTCCAGGGTGTAGGGGAAAGTTATATCCTGAACAATAACCGCGCTGCCCGGCAAAAATTTCCCGACATGAACGGGGATGAAAAATTTGTAACCAGTTTGTGGACAGGCGAAGGTTCTACCAATAAATATCCTTCTGCTATTGCTACCAACCAATCGTGGAATAACAACGCAAGTTCGTTTTTTGTAGAAAACGGATCTTACCTGCGTTTGCAGAATATTCAACTGGGATACAACTTCAAGGTGGGTGGAACAAATGGTGCTTCGTTCAGGGTATATGCTACTGCCGATCGCCCGGTTATCTGGACCAGGTATTCCGGCGTAACGCCTGAAATAGCCACCCCGGCACAGCTGCCGAAAGACAGGGCATCGGGGCCGGGGAATGCCACGTTTACCCAACCAACCTCGTTCGGCTATGATAATAATGTGTATCCCACCACCGCGGTTTATTCTGTTGGGATAAGAATTACTTATTAACCTTAATTACTCAGGATCATGAACACAACTAAATATATTTTATTTCTACTGTTGCTGATGCAGGCAACAGCTTGTAAGAAGTACTTGGATCACGATGTGGAAGACAAGCCCAATAGCGCATCGATCGATTACACCAATATAGGTGCTATGTATTCACCCGTGTCAGGGGCTTATCGTACAGCAGCAGGAGAAAATCCGGGCTTTGTACACTGGATGGATTGTGGCGTGCGCGTAGTACGCGGCGATGATGTAGCTAAAGGGTCGGCCCCCAACGATCAGGGAACGCTTTCGGATATTAAAAACTTTCACAATGAAAATCCTGGCGTAGTAACTTTCTGGGGCAACAATAATTATTGGGTCGATCACTATGCAGTAGTGCTGTATTGCAATAGGGCGTTAACCGAGCTCGATAAATTCCGGGCAAACATTTCTGCAAGCGATGCCGCCAACCTGGCATTGTACAATCAATATAGAGCTGAGGTAAGGGTTATCCGCGCCTGGGCGCATATCCTGATATCCCGTGTATTCGGGGATGTGCCGATCCTTACGAGTAATGACATTTTATTGACAGCAGGTAAAAGCACCGTACTGGAAATACGCCAGTGGGTAATTAGTGAAATGGATTCTTCGATAAGTTATCTGCCAGACGCCCGGCCTAACGAGGCTTCACCCAGGGGAGCAGTAACAAAATATACCGCCCTTTTGATCAAGGCGAAAGCAGCGGCGGATGCAGCTGGTAACGATAATGGAAGCCCTTATTGGGACATAGTTTTATCTGCTACGAACGATATTATCAATAGTCACAAATTCACCTTGTTTCCCGATTTCTATCAGCTCTGGAAGATCCCAGGTAAGCTGTCGGATGAATCCTTGCTGGAATTACAGTTTACTGATTTTGGTACCAGTACAGGAACCTCGGTAACGCCTGGCGTGTTTTTTACATTCCAGGGACCTAGTGGGGATCAGAAGGGCAGCCCGGTTTCAGGATGGGGATTTTTGTCGCCTAGCCAGGATATTGTTGACTTTTTCAATAACCGGAACGATTCGGTTCGGCTGAAAACTACCATTTTGAATGCAGGGTCAACAGAAAGCGGTTTTGTTACAACCCCCTCGGGCGATAAAATTTATGGAAACTCGAACGGTCAAACGAGGTTCATGGGTAAAGCCTATTTGCCTGCCAGTCAAATGACGCCGGGAAGAACCGACTATGGTTCCAATAATAATGTACGCGTATTACGATATGCCGATGCCTTGTTATTAAATGCCGAGGCAAAAGTTAGAAAAGGTCAGAACGGAGATGTGCCCTTTAACCAGGTTCACGAGCGGGCTAAGTTGAGCCCGGTAACAGGCGTGACCTTGCAGCAGGTGTTGGATGAACGCCGCGCTGAATTTGCCTGTGAGTGGTGGGGAGAAAGATACAATGACCTGATACGAACCGGCCAGGCTGCCACTGTTTTGGCGCCGCAGGGCTTTGCTCCTGGTAAAGAATATGTGCCGATACCACAGGCACAAAAAGACCTGGATGCAAATTTGTAGTTGCCTGATCCGTACCCGCCCAAGTACCGAAACTAAACGACCGCCGCAATGATACGTTCCAGGTTAACCCTAATAATGATTGTTATTTCTTTTTTAGTGATCCGTTGCTCGAATACGCAAAAACCAATGAATGGGGAAGCAAAGTTTACTCCAGAGGATGAGGAACTTTTTACCCAGGTACAGGAACAAACATTTCAATACTTCTGGGAGGGCGCAGAACCGCACAGTGGCATGGCACGGGAACGTATTCATGTTGATAACGTATACCCCGAAAATGACCAAAACGTTGTTACCACTGGCGGCAGCGGCTTTGGCGTTATGGCTTTATTAGTCGGTATACACCGCGGTTTTATTACCCGCGACCAGGGGCGGGAACGACTGGAAAAAATAGTTCATTTTCTGCAAACGGCCGATCGCTTTCATGGCGCATGGCCACATTGGTTTAATGGGGAAACAGGTAAAGTAAAACCCTTTGGCCGTAAAGATAATGGCGGCGACCTGGTTGAAACTTCTTTCCTGTTACAGGGCTTACTTTGTGCCCGGCAATTCTTTGTAAAGGGTGATTCTGCCGAGCAGGTATTGGCCGCCCGCATTGACACCTTGTGGCAGGATGTGGAGTTTGATTGGTACCGCCATGGTGAAAACGTATTGTACTGGCACTGGAGCCCGACCTATAATTGGGAAATGAACTTTCCGGTGCATGGCTATAATGAATGTTTGATAATGTACATACTGGCGGCGTCTTCGCCTACACATGGCGTTCCGCCGGAAGTATATCACGAGGGCTGGGCGCAGAACGGTCAGATTGTTTCACACTGTCCTGTATTTGGTTATTCTTTACAATTATATCACCAGGGCGATTCGCCCTATGGCGGTCCGCTGTTCTGGACGCATTACTCTTACCTGGGGCTCGATCCGCATGGATTAAAAGACCGGTATGCCGATTATTGGGAAGAAAATAAAAATCAAACCCTGATCAATTATGCCTGGTGTGTAAAAAATCCAAAGTATTTTAAATGCTATGGTCCCGATAGCTGGGGACTTACCGCCAGCTATTCCGTGCAGGGTTATGCCGCGCATGCCCCGGGCAAGAATACCGATCTGGGTGTCATATCACCCACCGCAGCCTTATCATCCTTTCCTTATACGCCACAACAGTCTATGCAAGCCATGCGGCATTGGTACAACGACGAGAAAAATAAACTATGGGGCCCTTATGGCTTTTACGATGCGTTTAGCCAGTCTGCAGGCTGGTACCCACAACGGTATTTGGCCATCGATCAGGGGCCCATTGTGGTTATGATGGAAAACTATCGCAGCGGGTTATTATGGAAATTGTTTATGAGCTGCCCCGAAGTAAAAGCGGGCCTGAAAAGACTCGGCTTTACAAGCCCGCATTTTAAATAGCATTATAATGTTTAAAAGACTAACTTATATAGCTTTTTTCCATGCCGTTATAGTTCCGCAGGTTTTTCCTCAAAGCAATGCGAATCCCGAACGTGTGCAGTCAGAAAAGGTGGGCCGTTCCCACATAGAAGGGCCCACCTTTACCTTCCATACCTATTGCAACCCTATAAATATCGACTACGGCTATACGCCCATTCCCAATTTTACCGAATGGGGCAAACACCGCGCTTCTGCCGATCCCGTGATCGTACTATACAAGGGCGATTATTATTTATTCAGCACCAATCAGTGGGGTTATTGGTACAGCAACGATATGAGTAACTGGCATTTTGTTTCCCGCTCATTTCTGAAACCCTGGCATAAAGTGTATGACGATCTGTGTGCCCCGGCTGTTTGGGTGCAGGGCGATACCTTACTGGTATTTGGTTCAACTTACTCAACCAATTTTCCCATTTGGATGAGCACCAACCCCAAAGCAAATGAATGGAAAGAAGCTATAGATTCATTTGAAATAGGTGGCTGGGATCCGGATTTTTTCCTTGACGACGATGGCAAGCTGTATATGTACAATGGCAGCAGCAACCGGTATCCATTGTATGGAATTGAAATTGACCGTAAAAAATTTACTCCTAAAGGCACCCGAAAGGAAATGTATTTGCTGGAACCATGGCGCTATGGCTGGCAGCGCTTTGGCGAATACCTGGATAACACATTCCTCGATCCTTTTATTGAAGGCGCCTGGATGACCAAATATAACGGAAAATACTACCTGCAATATGGTGCGCCCGGTACCGAGTTCAGCGGTTATGCCGATGGGGTGGTGGTAGGCGATCATCCGCTGGGGCCCTTTGTTCCGCAATCATTACCCCTGAGTTACAAACCCGGCGGCTTTGCCCGCGGCGCCGGTCATGGCGCAACCTTTAAAGATCCCTACAATAACTGGTGGCATGTGTCTACCATTGTCATTTCAGTAAAAAATAATTTTGAACGGCGCATAGGCATCTGGCCGGCCGGTTTTGATAAAGACGATGTGATGTATATGGATGCAGCGTTCGGCGATTACCCGCATTATTTGCCAGCCGTTTCTACCTCCTCCCCCAATGGGGGAGGCCGGGAGGGGGCGATTGGTTTCACCGGCTGGATGCTTCTCAATTATTCCAAACCCGTCACCGTTTCATCTACACTTGCCAGTTATTACCCTAACTTCGCGGTGGATGAAAGCATCAAAACATACTGGAGCGCCGCTACAGGCAATAAAGGTGAATGGATAGCAACCGACCTGGGCGGTATCTGTACTGTACGCGCCATTCAACTCAATTATGCCGATCAGGATGTAACTTTCCTGGGCAAACAACAAGGCACCTGTCATCAATATAAATTATATCAAAGTGCAGATGGTAAGAACTGGAAATTGCTGGTAGATAAAAGCAACAACAAAACCGATGTACCGCATGACTATATTGAATTGCAAAACCCGGTTCAAACCCGTTATATTAAACTCGAAAATATTCATATGCCCGGCGGAAAATTCGCCATCAGCGGCCTGCGGGTATTTGGTAATGGCAATGGCAATAAGCCCGATACAGTGAAACAGTTTATTGTTTTGCGCACCGAAAAAGACAAACGCAGCGCCTGGTTAAAATGGTCACCGGTTGACAATGCCTATGCCTACAATATTTACATGGGCCTTGCGCCTGATAAATTATACAACTGTGTAATGGTGTATAGCAGCAACGAATATTATTGTAAAGCCATGGATAAGGAAAAGCCTTATTACTTCACCATTGAGGCCATTAATGAAAACGGGGTATCGGCCAGAAGTAAAGTGATAAAAGCAGAATAATAAATAAACATATATGCGCAGAACATTATTAACGATTGTTTCCTTATCCTTTCTGTTGCACGCAACCGCACAAACAACCGACGCCAAAATGAAGGCGTACGTGGCCAATCTCATGAGTAAAATGACGCTGGACGAAAAGATCGGCCAGTTGAACCTGGTAACACCCGGCTGGGGTGTGCCAACCGGTTCAGTGGTGAGCCGGGGTGTGGAAGATAATATTCGAAAAGGACGCGTGGGCGGACTGTTCGGCATTTTCGGTCCTGATAAAATACGCCAGGCGCAAACGCTGGCTGTAAAAGAAAGCCGCCTGCATATTCCACTCATCTTTGGGTTGGATGTAATACATGGACACAAAACCATTTTTCCCATTCCGCTCGGGCTCTCCTGCTCCTGGGACACTACCCTGATTGAACGCAGTGCCCGTATTGCCGCCATGGAAGCCACTGCCGACGGACTATGCTGGGTGTATTCGCCTATGGTTGATATTGCCCGTGACCCACGCTGGGGCCGCATTGCAGAAGGTTCCGGTGAAGACCCCTACCTGGGTTCAAAAGTTGCACGGGCCATGGTGAAAGGCTACCAGGGCACTGACTTGTCGAAAGACAATACAGTAATGGCCTGTGTAAAACATTTTGCCCTGTACGGTGCTGCAGAAGCAGGCCGTGATTACAATACCACCGACATGAGCCGCATCAGAATGTTCAATGAATACCTGCCGCCTTATAAAGCGGCTGTTGATGCCGGTGTAGGCAGTGTAATGAGCTCTTTCAATGAAATAGATGGCATCCCTGCAACAGGCAATCACTGGTTGCTGACCGAGGTGTTACGCAATAAATGGGGCTTTAAGGGTTTTGTAGTATCTGATTATACCTCGGTGAATGAAATGATGGCCCATGGCATGGGCGATCTGCCAACCGTATCGGCCCTGGCGCTAAAGGCCGGCCTCGATATGGACATGGTAGGCGAAGGCTTTTTGACCACTTTACAAAATTCCCTGAAAGCAGGAAAGATAACGTTGAAAGAAATTAACGATGCCTGCCAGCGGGTATTGGAAGCAAAGTATAAGCTGGGATTGTTCGATGATCCTTATCGCTATTTAAACGAATCGCGGCCCGATAAAGAGATCCTGACAGCGCAGAACCGGCAGGCAGCCCGGGAAACGGCCACCCGCTCCATGGTGTTGTTGAAAAATGAACGCCAGATACTGCCCTTAAAAAAATCAGGCACCATTGCGCTCATTGGCCCGCTGGCCGATAACCATTCAGAAATGCTGGGCACCTGGGCCGTATCGGGTGATAAATCAAAAAGCATAAGCATAATAGAGGGGCTGAAAAATGTGGCAGGCAACGGGGTGCAAATACTGTTGGCAAAAGGCGCCAACATCACCGATGATACGGCCTTTGCCAAACGCATCAGTCCGTTTGACAAACCAACTGAAATAGACCCACGCACTCCGGATGCAATGATCCAGGAAGCGATCGATGTAGCTGGAAAGGCAGACGCAGTTGTAGCGGTAGTGGGCGAAGCGGCGGAAATGTCGGGCGAATCAGCCAGCCGCACCAACCTTGATTTACCCGGCAGCCAGCGGAAGCTGATTGAAGCCCTGGTAAAAACCGGAAAGCCCCTGGTAGTGGTATTATTGAATGGCCGCCCGCTTACCATCCCCTGGCTCGATGAACAGGCGCCTGCCATCCTGGAAGCCTGGTTTGCGGGAACCGAAGCCGGCAACGCCATTGCCGATGTATTGTTTGGGAATTACAACCCTTCGGGCAAGCTAACAACCTCCTTTCCACGCAATGTGGGCCAGATCCCCATTTACTATAATCACAAAAATACCGGCCGGCCCTATGAAGGCGGCAATCCTAAATTCAAATCAGATTACCTGGATGTAGATAATTCACCCTTGTATCCCTTTGGTTACGGGCTCAGCTATACTACGTTCACTTACGATACCATTCAACTCAGCCAGAATACATTACGACCCGGGCAGTCGATAACCGCTTCTATCCTGCTTAAGAATACCGGAAATATGGCCGGGGAAGAAACCGTTCAACTGTACATCCGCGACCTGGCAGGGTCAGTAACCCGCCCGGTAAAAGAATTAAAAGGATTTCAGAAAATAAACCTGAATGCCGGGGAAATGAAAAAAGTGGAGTTCACCATTACTGAGAACGACCTGAAATTTTACAACAGTGAGCTGAGATATATGGCCGAGCCTGGGGAGTTTAAATTATTTATTGGCACCAACAGCCGCGATGTAAAGGAAGCCGGCTTTAGGTTGGTGAAATAATTTTGCGGTGTAACTTGCGCCCAAACTAATAAATGATGGCACCTGTGAAAAACATAATTTTTGATTTGGGCGGAGTTTTACTCAACCTGGATGTACCAAAAACCAGCGAAGCATTTAAAGCGTTAGGGCTTACCCATATTGATGAACTGTTTCGCATAGGGTTTGCCACTTCTTTTTTCAGGGATTATGAAATGGGCACCATTTCAGACGAGCAGTTTGTAGAAAAAGCACAACAACTGACGACCCCCGGCACCACCAAGGCGCAGGTAATTGCCGCCTGGAATGATATGTTGCTGGATTTTCCGGCCGAACGGGTGGAATTCCTTAAAAAGCTTCAAAGCAAATACCGGATCTACTTATTCAGCAATACCAATCAAATACACCTGTTGCATTTTCACAAAGCTTACCGGAATGTATATGGCAGCGACATGGACGACCTTTTTATAAAGGCGTATTATTCCCATCTTATAAAATTGCGCAAACCCGATGTGGCGGCTTTTGAATATGTTATAAAGGACAGTGGCATTCATGCGGAAGAAAGCCTGTTTATTGACGATGCCCTGGTAAATGTGGAAGGGGCGCGCAAAGCCGGTTTACAGGCACTACACCTCACCGATGGAAAGACAATTCTTGATCTGGGGCTGTAATTATTCCTTTACTTCTTCGAAATCAATGTAATCGCCGGCCTTTGGTTTGCTGGCGGTGGTATTATTGGCCGAAGACTGTCCATTATTATTGGCAGCAGTATTTTGCTGAAGCGGGTCCTGCTGTTGTTGGTGCTGGCGTTGAAAGTCCTTTATCTGGCTACGTACGCGCCACGACATTTTAATTAAGGGCACGAGGAAGTTAAATACAAACTTGTAAATAAAAATGGCAAGGAATATATATAATAGTAAGCGAAATATGTTCATATTAGAAAAACTAAAGGTACAAATACAGCACCTAACAAACTGTTAAGGAGCTTGCAAATACAATTCAGCTGCTGCAAAATACAGGCCCCCGACCATTATTGGGGAACCTGGCAAAACTATATCAAATCAACAAATGTGGTATTCTGAAAGTTCAGAATAGGGGTAAAATGATGGCCGTCATCCATTTAAATTTTCATTTATTCAAAATTAACAACAGCGTTTTTGGAAGTAATAATTTAATTACCTTACCTTTGCCAAGGCAAAAGAAGATTAGAAAGGGAACGGAATCGTTCCCTTCTTTATTTCCCATAAGACATGGAAACACCAGTACAGGCAATTGAAAAAATGATACAGGATATGCTGGCCGATGATCCGGCTTATTTCCTGGTTGAGATCAGAGTAAAACCCACCAATAACGTAAAGCTTTTTTTGGATGGCGACCAGGGAGTGACCATCGAAAAGTGTATCTCCTGGAACCGGGCTTTATATAAAAAGATCGAAGAAGACAATCTATTCCCTAATGGAGACTTTTCGCTTGAGGTATCTTCTCCCGGCCTTGACGAACCCTTAAAATTGTTACGGCAGTACAAAAAGAATCTGGGCCGTCCGGTTGAGGTGATCCTCAAAGACGGTATTAAAGTTGCCGGCAAAATGACGGAGGTGGGCGAAGACACTATTACAGTTGAAGAAACAAGAGGAAAAAATAAAAAGAAAGAGGTGATAACACACCATTTT
>NZ_JBJMLX010000399.1:0-2261 GCF_045805085.1 Niastella sp. | reverse complement strand
TAAGGATTGCTGATGAGGACAATAAAGAAATGTCAGAGGAGATCATCGGGTATATCCAGATCAAAGGAGATAATGTGGCTGCCGGTTATTATAATAATGCATCGGCAACGCAACAAACAATAACGGAAGACGGGTGGCTTAAAACGGGCGATCTTGGTTTTTTACGGAATGGTTGCCTGTACATTACCGGAAGGGCCAAGGACATTCTTTTTTCAAATGGCGAAAACTATTATGCGCACGATATTGAGAGAATAGCACAGGAAATAGAGGGGATCGAATTGAACAAGGTGGTAGTAGCAGGCGGCCATAATAACGAATGGGGTAAGGAAGAGATCGTCCTATTCATCCTTCACCGGGGAAAAATAGAAGACTTTAGCCAGATGGCCACATCCGCAAAGCTGCTTATTAATCAAAAAGCAGGATTGCTGATCGACAGGGTAATTCCTGTAAAGGAAATACCAAGAACTACCAGCGGGAAATTGCAACGGTTCCGGTTGCTCGAAGCGTATAAAAACGGCGATTTTGATGATGTCCTCCCGCAGCTTGACCAACTGACAATTCCGATAAGACCGCAACCGCACAGCATTCCCGAACCGGAGTATGAACAAAGACTCCTTGAAATCTGGAAAATTATTCTGAAGACCATGGAGATCGGCATCGATCAGCATTTTTTTTCTATTGGGGGCAACTCGCTGAGAGCTGCCGAAATGACCATGCTGGTATTAAAAGAATTTCAGGTAGATCTGCCTGTTGAAACTATTTACAACATACCCACTATCCGGCAATTGGCCGCTTCCATATCAGCCTTGAAAAAGCAGGAATATATACCCATACCTGTCGCTGACAAGGCAGATCGTTATCCGCTATCCGCAACTCAAAAAAGACTTTATTATTTCCAGCAGACGAATCCATCGTCCACCGCCTATAATATTCCCGTTGCCATTAAAATAACAGGTGAAATAGATCCTGCGCTGCTGGAAAGCTGTATACAACAATTGATCATTCGGTACGATTCACTCCGAACCATATTTCCCGCTTCCGTAGAACCGGCATTCCATGTGCTGGAACCCGCTCTTGTGTCGGATAAATTCCTGTTTACACTGGCCCGTACCGAATACCGCGATGTGGATCTGAAAGACCTGCTTAAACAGCTGGTCCGTCCGTTTAATGTAGCAACCGCACCGTTATTCAGAGCCAACCTTATAGAAAAGGGACACAATGAGTATATCCTGTTCCTGGATTTTCACCATCTCATTGCTGATGGTATCTCGGTAGCTCATTTCATCAGGGAATTGTTCCTGCTGTACAGGGGTATTGCATTATCGCCGCTTCCGGTTCAATATAAAGATTACGCAGCATCAGAAAAGGAACACCTTCAATCAGAACGAATAAAAAAGCAGGAAGCATTCTGGATGCAGCAATTGCAGGGCGAGTTGCCGGTACTGGAATTGCCTGCTGATTTTCAACGTCCCCTTATTTTTGATGCAGGGGGAAGAAAATTAACATTTGAACCAGATAAGGCACTGCTTGAAAAATTACGGCAACTCGCTACCCGCCATGAATGCTCACTTCATGTGTTGCTCTTTACATTGTATAATATTCTTCTTTATAAATATACCGGCCAGCAGGATCTTATTATCGGTATTCCCGTTGCAGGCAGAAGACATCCTGATGTGCGACAGGTACTGGGCATGTTCGTGAATAATCTGGCCATCAGAAGCACCACAACAGGCGATCAGACATTTGCGCAATTGCTCAGCGATAAAAAAAATACCATAGCGGAAGCATTTGCTCACCAGGATTATCCCTTTGATCATGTAATACAAGCTGTGCAGCAGAAACGGGATGTAGGCAGGAACCCGGTTTTCGACACCATGTTTGTGTATCAGAATATGGGTTTTCCAGCAGTAGAAACACCTGGCAGCCTAACGGTTTCCAGCTATCCCTTTGATCCCGGTTTCTCAAAGTTTGATCTGTCGCTCGAAATCTTTGAAGAAGCGCATACGCTGACATTCGCTTTTGAATACGCCAGCGCTCTTTTCAAAGAGGAAACTATTGCTGCCATGGCAAGGCATTTTGAAGTACTCATGCAGCAGGCAACTGAGCACCCCAATAGTCCGGTCTCGCAGCTGTCGCTGATTTCCGATAAAGAATATGAAGAGTACATCCATGCGTTTAATGCCACCGACGCACCTTATCCTGCCGATAAGACAATTCATCAGTTGTTTGATGAACAGGTAAAACGGACTTCGGATAATATC
>NZ_JBJMLX010000398.1:0-13669 GCF_045805085.1 Niastella sp. | reverse complement strand
GTTGCCGAACTGGTAGATCCTGCACGCACCATGGTGCATTTGGAAGTAACCAATCCGCAGCAGGTAGTGACCTGGTTGCAAAGCAGCCGTTGGGGCACTTGTTTGCAGGAGCAGAACAATACGGTGATCCTTTTGCAAATGAACAAACAGCAAGTGCCCGAATTAACTGCCGACCTGGTAAAGGCCGGGGCCAATATTATGGCCCTGCAACCACAGAATTCACTGGAATCGTATTTTCTGTCATTAACAACCGAAAACCGGCATGTGGACACTTTTACAAATTGAGCTTTTTAAGATCTTTAAACGTCCCCGTACTTATATCGCTTTTATTGCCATTGCTGCCATTGTGGTTTTAATACAGCTGGCATTGTACCTCGATGGTAAAACCTATGTGAACTTTATGCTGCAAAGCATTGAGCGGTTCAATGTGGAAGGCAAAATGCTGAACGGCTATTTTGTATGTTATTTTATTCTGCAAACGTTGCTCATACACGTGCCATTGCTGATTGCCCTGGTGGGTGGCGATATGATTGCGGGCGAAGCCAATATGGGTACCCTGCGTTTGCTCATCAGCAAACCCATCAGTCGTTCTACCTTATTGATAAGTAAATTCCTTGCTTCTACTATTTATACGTTGCTTCTTCTGATTTGGATGGCTATTCTTTCGCTGCTGATCTCGTTGATGGTGTTTGGCCCTGGCGATCTGATGGTGTTTCAAAGCCAGGTCATTATTCAAATTCCCCGGTCAGATGTGTTCTGGCGTTACCTTGCTGCCTTTGGATTTGCGGCTATTGCCATGACAACCGTGGCTGCATTATCGTTCTTTCTATCGTTGTTTGCAGAGAACTCTATTGGCCCCATTGTGGCGGCTATGAGCATTGTAATTGTTTGTACCATTCTTACTACTATGGACCTGCCTTTATTCCTTTCAATGAAACCTTATTTATTCACCTCGCATATGCTGGGGTGGAAGGGTTTTTTTGATATCAGGGCCTCGGCGGATGGCAGTGCAGAATTAGGAAGCATACAGAATCTGCGGGGTATCATGAAATCAGCTTTTATATTGATCTTACACATTATTGGCTTTGTAGGGGTTGCTGTTGTTATATTCAGGAAGAAGGATATATTGTCGTGATCAATCAGCCAATGTAAAATGGAATATACTTCCTTTTCCAATCTCAGATTCTACCCAGATCTTCCCGCCATGCAGCTCCACTATTTTTTTACAATGCGCCAGCCCTATGCCCGACCCTTCATATACTGACCGGTTGTGCAGTCGCTGGAAAATAATGAAAATGCGTTGCTGGTATTGTTTATCAATACCAATACCATTGTCGCGAAATTGAAAATGCCAATGGCCGTTTTGATGGGTAGCAGCTATTTCGATATGCGGAGCAATACCGGGTTTCTGGAATTTAATAGAGTTACTGATCAGGTTTTGAAACAACAGTTTTAATTCAGTGGGAAATGCATTCACCACCGGCAGCGGACCGGCAACGATCTCCGCCTGGTTTTCCTTGATCACTTCGGCCAGATCGGCCAACACTTCTGCAAGCGCCAGATTGCAATTAACCGGTTCAAATTGTTTTTCCCTGCCTATACGCGAGTAGTCAAGCAGGTCTTTGATTAACGTTTTCATTCTGTCAGAAGACTGTATCACATAGTCGATATAGCGGTCTGCATTTTCATCTAAGCGGCCATGGTATTGCTTGCGCAGCAGCTCCACAAAACTGGAGGTAGTACGTAGTGGTTCCTGCAGATCATGCGAGGCTACGTAGGCAAACTGTTCCAGTTCCTTATTCTTGATCTCCAATTCGGCAGTTCTCTTTTGTACTTTTTTCTCAAGGGTAGCATTAGCCTCCCTGATTTCTTTTTCCATTCTTTTCTTTTCTGAAATATCGCGAATGGCGGCCGTTAGCAGTACCCCTTCTTCGGTTTCGAGCGGGCTCAAACTCATTTCTATCGGAAACTCATTCCCGTTCTTACGCCGGCCCAATACTTCAACCCCTATGTCTGTTGACCGAACACCAGGAATATCATAGATCAATTTTGGTTGTTCATGTTGAGCGGAACGGAACCGTTCAGGCAACAATAATTCCATGTTAGCCCCGATCAATTCATTTTTTTGATAGCCGAAAATATTTTCGCATTGTTTGTTCACCAGGGTGATGCTGCCTTTTTCATCCATGATCACAATGGCATCAGGGGCAGATTCCAACAGTCCTTTAAATTTTTGTTGCGCCTGTTCAATATCGTGCATGCTTCGGTGCAGTTCTTCGGCCATGGTATTGAAGTTGTTGGCAAGTATGCCAATCTCATCTTTCGAAAATGCCTTGGCTTTGCGGGTAAAATCATTTTTGGCAACGGCTTTGGCCGACTGCAATATTTCGTTCAATCCTTTTTGGATGTTGCGGCTTACTATAATGGCCAGCGTTAAACCGGTTATTTCAACAGAAAGCGCGATCAGGAATAATAATCTCAATACCAGGTTTTCGAGCCAGCGTGATCCTTCCCCCAGGGTGTATGAAAACTCATCTTCCAGTACGGTGAGGCGGGCGTTCAGGGGATCTATTGTCTGAACAATTGCGTTGATCTTTTCGGGCGAGGGATTGGGCGCGTTTATTTCTTTATGTAATTGTTCACCAATAGGTATAAACTCTGTTACCGATAGGTCAGCCGATGCCCATGCTTTGATAGCTTTATTAATATAATAAACGCGATTGAAACGGGAGAACAGTTTGATCATGCCATCCACATCGTCTTTATGGTTGCGGCCTTCAATAAAACCCTCCCTGGCAATCACCATGTCTGGATTTGCTTTATTCAACTCGATCAGGGTTTTGTGGTCGCCGCCGGAGACCTTCATAAATTCCTTGAACTTCTGATAATCGGTTTCGTTATGTGTACGGCTGTACCGCAATAATTGATACATGGCATCCTTTTGCGCTTTTGACCAGAGGCCTTCGCCGCTTACATAAGCCCGTACAGCCGAAAGGGTATTTATAGAAAATATCAGCGCTCCCAATTCTATAGCGATCAGGGTAGCCATAATGCCCACGGTAAAGTATAACTTTTTGGCAATAGATACGTTTCTAAACCATTTGGAAAGCGAAACACCCTTCATTATAATATCTTGTTTTTATTACCCGTATTATGATTGGTTGAACGATAGCCTGGGAATACTTATTTGCTACTAAACGGGGTCCGGACAGCGAAGCTGGCTGCCAGCGGAGGGAAGGTAAGTAAAATTTTTTAGGATTGCCTGTTAGCCTGCTATAAAAATAAAGCCCGGAAGAAAGTGTATGTTTCTTCCGGGCTTTATTGATTGTCCTTTCTATTTAAAATCCATACCTGGTTACACCGGGTATGGGAACCGGATAGTATCCTTCATCATTTGGCAATATCGGCGGCATAGCATTGAAGTCGTACGATTTGGGTTGCAGGTTTAAACCAGAGTTCAATGCTTTGTCCCATTCCACTACCTGACCGGTATACGTGGCCATTCGGCCGAGAATGGAAGTCATGGAACTATGGGCGCCATTTTCGGCATCGGCAAATTTATATTCACCTTTGGCAATAGCCGCAAACAACTCATCGTGTTCGGTTTGGTAAGGATTGTTCTCGGTATTTTTATCAAACTGAAATAATACTTTGCCTTTAGGGTCAACGATGTTGGCATCACCACACTGTATTTTCCCTTTGGTGCCTATCAGCAGTTCATCAACCTTGCTCATAGTGCCGGGAATGTGGCGGCATTGGCTGTTCAATACAGAACCATCGGCATAAGTGAATTCAACATAGTGATGGTCGAATATTTCGCCATTGTCTTTCCCTTTGCGTACCTGGCGACCACCCATGCCCTGGGCTTTTACGGGATGGCCTTCTTTGAACCAGTTTATTACATCGAGGTTATGGATATGCTGTTCGCAAATATGATCGCCGCACAACCATACGAAGTAGTACCAGTTACGCATCTGGTATTCCATTTCGGTTTGACCGTACTGACGTTTACGCACCCAAACACCGTCATTGTTCCACCAGGCTTGTGCGGAGGTAATATCGCCAATAAGGTTCTTGCGTTTGAATAATTCGCGGTAGGAGTATTGGTAGTGGCGTTGCAGACCTACCACTACGTTTAATTTTTTTTGTTTGGCGGTTTCGGCGGCATCCAGCACCCGTTTGATGCCGGCAGGATCGGTGGCTACCGGTTTTTCCATGAATACGTGTTTGCCCTGTTTTATGGCTTCTTCAAAGTGAATGGGACGAAAACCAGGTGGCGTTGCCAGTATCACTACATCGGCCAGGGCAATGGCTTTCTGATACGCATCAAAACCATGGAATTTTCTTTCCTCAGGCACATCTATCCGTTCTGCTATATTAACGCCGCCGTTGTTCCTGGTGTTTTCGGGGGCAGTTAACCGTGTATAGGCTCTGTCTAAATTATCACGGAAAGCATCGGCCATGGCTACCATCTTCACATTTTGTTTGCTTAGTAAAGCCTGTTGGGCAGCACCGGTTCCCCGGCCACCGCAACCGATCAGCGCTACTTTTATGGTATCATCTGCGCCGGAGAAAAAATTGGCTTTTGACAATAATGGCGAAGCAAGTAATCCGCCGGCCAGCCAGGTAGATTGTTTTACAAACCGGCGGCGTGAGGTGCCAAGGTTGTTAGATTGTTCGGTGCTCATTTGCATCAGTTTTAGTAGTACAAAATCGGGATCCCCGGGTAGGTCATCCGCCAGCTGGCGAACGACTCACCCTTTTTTCAATATTACTCGTGGCAATATTTTTTATAAAAAGCCGCCGCTTCTTCAGCGGTGGGCGCTTTTGCCGGGCGAACGATCCTGAACCCAACGGCCATGGCATCGGTAAGCCACCATTTGCTTTTGGGCATTTGCGGATCGCGTTTGTTCCAGGCTGCATCGGATGGCTGACGGCTGGCGCAACGCAATGCATCGGGTTTATCAAGATAACCACCGCCGCGTACAGCGCGTGGGTAGGTTTCCGTTGGTGCTATCATGGGATTGCTGGGCGCATCGCCAATAGCAGTAAAATAATCATCCCTGTATTGGTCAAGCGTCCATTCACCTACATTGCCCAGCATATCATATAATCCCCAGGCGTTTGGTTTTTTCTGTCCTGTTTTCTGGTATTTCCTGTTGCTGTTACCGGCGAACCAGGCATAATCATTCAGTTGTTTAGCATCATTCCCAAAGAAGTAAGTACTGGTGCTGCCGGCCCTGCAGGCATATTCCCATTCTGCTTCAGTAGGCAGGCGATAAAAAATACCGGTCTTATTATACAGCCAGCGGCAGTACATCATAGCCGTGTATTGCGACATACTGTTAACCGGGAACCCACCTTGTTTGCCCATGCCCCAGCTCAGGTCAATGTACTGCGGAGTGGGCCGCGTAATGGCATCCACCTCCGTTTCGCGCGGCGTGTTTTCATCGTTGAAGAACAATAAAAATTCATCGTACGTCACTTCTTTGGCGCCCATCCAGAAGGAATCGAGCTGCACTTTTTTTACCGGTCCTTCTGTTGCCTTACGCCCTGCTTCACCAGCGGGGCTGCCCATATTAAAACTGCCGGCCTGTACAGGCATCATGCTGAACGATACGGAACTGCCGGGTATATTTTGATCATAGGGTGCAAATGCGTTTGAACTATTTGTTTGCGCTAGCCCGGTAGCGCCCGCAAACAATAATGATATTACAATTTGTATTGATTTCACAGGTGTTCTTTTAATGAAGGAAATGGAAATTAAGAAATTAAATCATTCCATTGGTAACCCGACCCCGGATTAGTTAATGTAAACGTTTGCATAGTGAAACATCCGCCAACTTGTGGATTAACTGCCGATTGTTGACTGCCGATTTCTTATATGTCGTACAACGATAAAGAAACCCTAAACTATTAGCGGCAGTTTATTTTTTGTTTTCTCAATGAATTGCCATGTAGCTAAATATTATTATCCATAATTTTAAGTACTAAACGGCACTATATGAAAAGAAGGAACTTCGTGCAACAGCTTTCGCTGGCTGGCGCTTCATTACTAACTGCTTCTGCTGCTACTGCTTCCCGTCAGCAACCAATACCTGCTGCAGATAAACCTTTCAATTTAAATTATGCCACCCATGATGGGATGTTCAAGAATAGTGCGGGCGCCGATTTTATTGACCAGATAAAATTTGCGTATGACCATGGGTTTCGCTCTATTGAAGACAATGGCATGATGGCCCGCACGCCCGAGCTGCAAAAGAAAATTGGCGACACCCTGCAAAAGCTGGGCATGAATATGGGGGTGTTTGTAGTTACTTCAGACAACTGGCACTGGAAAACTTCTCTTACTACCGGTAAACAGGAGTGGATTGATAAAATGATGAATGATTGTAAGATTGCGGTGGAAGTAGCTAAACGCTGCGGCGCCAAATGGATGACAGTGGTGCCGGGTAATTATGAAAGATCGCTTTCGCCCGAACTACAAACAGTCAATGTAATTGCCGCCCTGCGCAAAGCAAGCGCTGTATTGGAACCACATGGATTGGTAATGGTGCTGGAAATGCTGAGCGACAATCCCGACCTGTTCCTGCGCCACTCCGATCAGGGCTATATGATCTGTAAAGCGGTGAACAGTCCTTCTTGCAAAATGTTGTTCGATATGTATCATATGCAACGCAACGAAGGCGATATCATCAACAATCTCGACAGGTGGTGGGAGGAGATCGGTTACCTGCAAATAGGTAACAATCCCGGCAGAAATGAACCCGGTACCGGCGAAATGAACTATAAGAATATTTTTAAACACATACATGGAAAAGGCTATAAAGGAATACTGGGTATGGAGCATGGAATTTCGCAAAAAGGGCAGGAGGGTGAGACGGCGCTCATAAAAGCCTATCGCGATGCCGACAGCTTTCTGTAAGGCTTCGTTAAATGTAAGTTTATTTGTATCCGGCAAAAAGGCGTGTGCTAAATTTGTAGTATGAATATCCTGGGTATGAAATTATCGGTTCCCGCTTTTCTGCTGCTGTTCCTGCTGCCCTGTTTTGTAAGCCGGGCGCAAGATGTCAATGACCTCATAAAAAAGGTAAAAGATAAACTGGGTCTTGTAAATGATTACGAAGCAGAGGGGATAATGAAAACCGATGTGGCGTTTATGAAAGTGCCCGAGTCAAAAGTGACCATCTTCTATAAAAAGCCTGATAAATTCAAGATCAAAAAACAGGATGGGATTTCCATTGTACCCAAGGGTGGCGGCAATATTAACCTGGCAGCTTTATTTGAAGGGAATAACTATACCGCTGTACCCGCCGGAAAAGGTAGTGTTAATAATGAACCAGTAACTATTGTGAAATTATTGCCGTTGGATGAAAAAAGCGATATAGTGGTGTCAACGCTGTACATCGATGAAAAGGAAGGCCTGGTAAAGAAAGCCATTATTACCACCCGCGAAAACGGCACCTATGAAATGGAAATGCAATATGGCAAATATGCCAGCAAGGGCTTGCCCGATACTATCTCCTTTTTATTTACTACCAAGGATTATAAACTACCCAAAGGCCTTGCTTTCGATTATGATGCAGGTGGTCAGCCACCCAAAACCACTACGGCAACCGGTACTCAAAAAGGCAAAATTCAGCTCTCTTACACCAGCTATACAATCAACAAAGGTTTAGCAAATGACATCTTCAAATAACGCAGCAACACGAATGATTTTATGTGCGTATTGATCAATGTCAAATAGTTTACTCTTTATTAAATTCAGTTGGGTGATACTCAGCCATTTGATGAATAAGTGCATTTTTTTATTACACTTTAAAAGAAATAATATATTCATCAGATGCGTTATAAAAGCGCATTATAATTGTTGATAGTACACCTGAAAACTGAAAACATGTCTTTTTTCCTTCGTTTCTTCAAATTACGTTTCACCTACCGGACAATCTTATCTATAGAGAACGAATGCTGTTTCGATCAGAAACAGGAGCTGTTGGTGGTTAAAGACAACAGATACCAGGTGGCGCTCCAAAATATTTAATAAGCCTTTTTTTACTGCTCACGGCAACGTGGGGGATATCCTGTATTTGGCATGATATAGCTGATATTATATCGCTGTACGCAAAATTTTCCTTGAACCTTAACTTATGCGTCGGTTGCTCTGATGTGTGACCTCGTTTAGTAAACCTTAGCTTGTGCTTTTGCATGGAGTGGTTGCCCGTACCGGGCAACACACTTCGTAAACCTTAACCTATTTTTTTAGGAATGAAATAGTTGCAATGACTGGCATCTTATTTCTTAAACCTTAGCCTACTTGTCCTATCAAAATAAAAAATCCTCCCGGCTTATTGGGAGGATTTTATTTTTATCCAATGCGGTTGATTATTCGTTGTTGGGATCTTCTTCAATTTTTTCATCCTCTACATTCGCCAGTATTGCCGGTGTTACTTTCTTCACCGGGTTGCGATGGTTTTCAACATAGGCGCTACGGCGCTCGATGATATCGATACATTCAAAAATAGCAGTTAAGAAAGAAGTATGATCGGCTTTGTTCTTACCAGCAATATCAAAGGCAGTGCCGTGGTCAGGTGAAGTACGAACGGCTGGAAGGCCCGCTGTATAATTCACGCCTTCGCCAATGGCCAGCGATTTAAAGGGGATCAAACCCTGGTCGTGATACATGGCCAGTACGGCATCGAACTTTTCATACTGACGGCGGGCGAAAAATGCGTCAGCGCTGTAAGGACCCATGGCCAGCATAAAATGACGGGCATCTTTTATAGCCGGTTTAATAATTTCTTCTTCTTCCCGGCCAATCAGTCCTTCGTCGCCGGCATGGGGGTTCAGACCCAGAACCGCTACCTTGGGTTTATCAATACCAAAATCTTTTATCAGCGAATTATTGATGATGCTGAGTTTTGACAGAATGTTTTCCCGGGTTACATGTTTGGCGGCTTCGTTAATGGGCACATGCTCACTTAACAAACCTACCCTGAAATTGCCGGCTACCATCAGCATGACCACGTCCTGTACTCCGAAAATGTGTTTCAAATAAGGGGTATGGCCGGTATAATTGAATTCGCTGCTGTGGGTATTCTTTTTATGAATGGGGGCGGTAACCAGTCCCTGGATCTTGCCTTCCTTCAGCGCCTGTGCCGCTACAGTCAGCGATTTAATGGCGTATTTGCCACCCACATCGGATAATTGTCCGGGCGTAATGCCCACCTCTTCTTCCCAGCAGTTGAAAATATTGATCTGTTTAAAATTAACGCGGTTCAGTTCCTTAATGCTTTGATAGGCAAAATTGATATCGGGTACCGATTTACGGTAAAAATTGATCACTTTATTGGAAGCGAAAATTACGGGTGTGCAAAGTTCAAGCAGACGGTGGTCGTTAAGGGTTTTTATAACCAGTTCTGTTCCAATACCGTTTAAATCACCAATTGAAATGCCTATTATAGGTTTTTGTTGTTGTGCGTTCATTGTGAGTTTACTATTGTAGCGGCTAATTTACGATATAATGTTCAAGGTGTAAGTTTTAAGCTAAAAGCACGCATTTTGGCTGTATTCCGGCTTTTGGGTTTCAAAATAAGGGATTTTCCGTAACTCGCCGGGGTGGGAAAACAATTAGGACGAAATTGTGCGAAGTATTTATCCTATTTTATTGTTATAGAATGTTTTATAACTTGGGTGCGATCGCTTTAGGCAGGTAATGGCCCCCTGGCACCAGCACACAGCATTTTACTTTAGAAGTACCTGCCGGTAACGATTGGTTTGCTCAATTAAGATGTGTTTGGTATACGTTTGCGTATAGCTGTGAGCGTTTAACTGTTATTAGTATAATTCGATCTAGCCTGACTATCTGTTATTGGTAAGTGTTTATTTTAGATTTGTAGCACCAATAAAATTTTGAAAGGCTCGTTTATAATTTGCCCTAGCAATCCGTATTTATGAAAAACACCCTATTGGCTGTGTTGGCTATATCATTGTATAGTGATAGCCAGGCACAGAACGTTGTCCCTCATTCAACCCGGTATATAAAATACCAGGAAGCAATTCCCAATCAATCTATTGATAAAGGAGCTAAGAAGGTCAATCACAAACTCGCCACCGATAATTCAGCCTTTACTAAAATGGCTGATGGAACAGCCAGTTCTGATAAACTGGCCGATATACTGTTGAATTCACTGGAAAATTTTGATAGTGTAAGCAGAACCGGTAAACCGGAGCTTCGTGTAGTGCCTGCTGGCCTGCATACCTATGCAGGGTATATACAGCAATGGACAATAAACAGGCCTGTATCAAAACCAAGGCCTTTGACCAAAAAAAAATCAGGATGGTTATTATAAGTTGACTAAGGTTTTAGTTTCATGCGGATCGAGAGGTACGGTTTCATTCATTCCTGAATGGTAGAACCCTACCTCTATTTTTTTACCCCGGCCCCCTGGTTGCCAAAGTATAAAAGGCAGTAGGCAGTGGCCAATAGTCAGTGGTGGAAAAGGCAGAGGGCAAAGGGCAAAGGGCAGAGGGCAGAGGGCCGCGACGCGGCAAAGCAACCTTTGAAACGGAAGCCATTCTCTTATTGTCTTGTTCCTTTATCAACGCTATCAACCTCGTCAACCCTATCAACCTCCTCCTTTACCCCACCAAACCTTCTTTTCCTCGTTAACTTGTCAACTTGTTAACTTGTTAACTCGTCAACTGGTCAACTGGTCAACTGGTCAACTGGTCAACTGGTCAACTTTCCCCTTCCTAACCTCCTTCTTCCTCGTTAACTTGTCAACTTGTTAACTCGTCAACTGATCAACTGGTCAACTCTTCTTACCTTTACCCCGTGTATACACTAAAAAAATCGCTGGGACAGCATTTTCTGACAGATGAGAATGTTTGTAAGAAAATAGTGCAGGCGCTGCAGGAACATCCCTTTCAACGGCTGTTGGAAGTGGGACCGGGTGGGGGTGCTTTGACCAAGTACTTATTGCAACTGTCCGATATTGAGTTTAAATGTGTGGAGCTGGATGAAGAAAAAGTAACCTGGTTATTAAAGACGTATCCAGCCCTGCAATCAAAGATCATTCACCAGGATTTTCTAACCATTGAACAGCCGTATAGTGAGCCCTTTACGCTGGTTGGCAATTTCCCCTACAATATTTCTTCCCAAATATTATTCAGAGTACTGGAATGGAAAGGAAGCGTGCAGGTAGTGATAGGCATGTTTCAGAAAGAAGTGGCCCTACGGGTGGCAGCTCGCGAAGGCAATAAAGTATACGGCATCTTAAGTGTGCTGGTACAGGCTTTCTTTGATGTGGAATATTTATTTGAAGTGTCTGAAAATGCATTCAACCCGCCCCCCAAAGTAAAAAGTGCGGTAATAAGGTTAACGCCCCGGCAAACCATTCCGGAAATGAAGAGTGAAAGATCGTTTTTTGTATTGGTGAAAACCGCCTTTAACCAGCGGCGTAAAACATTACGTAATGCGGTTAAAAGCTTATATACACCCGAAGCGTTACAAGATCCCATATTCGATAAAAGGGCCGAACAATTAACCGTAAATGATTTTGCGCGGCTTACTTTTGCCATGAAATAGACCCAACAACGAGGATAAGAATGAAGAATGTAATAATCACAGCCAAAGTGCACAACTGGCTGATTGAGCACCTGGAGAAAAAAGGATTTACCGTTCAGTTTGTTCCCGCAGTTACCTATGAAGAACTGTTGGATACCATTCATGAAGCAGAAGGTTTAATTGTTACTACCCGCCTTAAGATCGATAAACCCATGCTTGACCGGGCTGGTAAATTAAAATGGATCGGCCGCCTGGGCAGTGGGATGGAGCTGATTGATGTTTCTTATGCGGAAAGCAAGGGTATAAAATGTGTAAGCAGTCCCGAAGGCAACCGCAATGCCGTTGCAGAACATATGCTGGGTATGTTGCTGAGCTTAATGAACAAGATGAACAACAGCATGCAGGAGATCAGGGAAGGCAAGTGGATCCGCGATGCCAACCGGGGTATAGAGCTTACCGGAAAAACAGTGGGCATTATCGGGTTTGGCAATACCGGAAGCGCTTTTGCAAAGTTGCTTTCCTCATTCGACGTTACGGTTCTGGCCTGCGACAAATATAAGTTCGACTTTGCTAAAAATTTTGTGCGCGAAGCCAATTTTGAACAGATTGCCCGGTATGCCGATGTGGTGAGCATGCACCTGCCGCTCACAGATGAAACTTTTCATTATGCCAACGATGCATTTTTTAATGCCCTGGAACGTAGGCCGTTTTTTTTGAATGCGTCACGCGGTAAGGTTCAGGATACAGGAGCAATTATCAGGGCGCTGCAAAATGGCAAAATTGTTGGCGCCGGTCTGGATGTGCTCGAAAATGAAAAGCTGGAAACCTATACAGATGCCCAAAAAAGCGAACTGGACTGGTTGTTGCAGCAGCCCAATGTGTTGATTACACCCCACACAGCGGGGTACAGTCATGAAGCCTTTCTTAAAATGTCAACCGTGGTGGTTGAGAAATTAGGGATTTAGTTAAAAAATAGAACCGGGTGCCTTAATCATTCTGAAAAAAAGTTTATTTTTGTTTTATACAGTAGTGCAACGCTTCAGCCCTGAGGCGTTGTTCTTTTTTTCTGTTTATAGTAGTAGAGCACCATTTAGACGGTTTAAAATAAGGAGGTTATTATGAGTAATGTTTTATACATAACAAAGGAAACGCTCGAGCAAATGAAAGAGGAGTTAGTGCGTATGCGTACAGTTGATCGTCCGGCTGCGGCCAGGGCAATTGCTGAAGCACGGGAGAAAGGTGACCTGAAAGAAAATGCCGAGTATGATGCTGCGAAAGAATCCCAGGGAATACTGGAAGCCAAAATAAAAAAGCTGGAAAGTGACATTGCCAGTGTTCGTATACTGGATACTGAAAACGTAGATACAAGTAAAGTGTCTATCCTTACCAAAGTGACCATCCTCAATCTTGCTACCAAGAAGAAGATCACCTATACCATTGTTTCTGAAAAAGAGGCTGATCTGAAGCAAGGAAAGATCTCTGTGACCTCTCCCATAGGCCAGGGCCTGCTTGGCAAAGTTGTAGGCGATGTAACAGAAGTTACTGTGCCCGCCGGTGTATTCAAATTCCAGATACAAGAAATTACCGTTTAAGCAAAATCTACCGGGCTATGACTATTTTTTCAAAGATCATTGCCGGTGATATTCCGGCTTACAAGATTGCAGAAAACGATCAGTTTTTCGCCTTCCTTGATATATTTCCATTGGTAGAAGGGCATGTGTTGATAGTGCCCAAGCTGGAAGTAGATAAGTTTTTTGATGTGCCCGACGATTACCTGAGCTGCATCATGATATTTGCGAAACCCATAGCAAAGGCTATTGAAAGATCGTTTCCCTGTAACCGGGTAGGGCTGGCAGTAGTTGGTCTTGAGGTGCCGCATGCCCATTTGCACCTGGTGCCTATTAATGGAATAGATGACCTCAACTTTACCAGGGGGAAACTTAAACTTACACCTGAGCAGTTAAAAGCAGCACAAGAGAAGATACTGGCTAATTTGTAGGCAGAAGGCAGAAGGCAGAAGGCAGAAGGCAGAAGGCAGAAGGCAGAAGGCAGAAGGCAGAGAAAATCCCAGCCGTGCAAGATAATTATTAATTGAAAAATTCG
>NZ_JBJMLX010000397.1:0-10820 GCF_045805085.1 Niastella sp. | reverse complement strand
TTTCAGCTGGAACTGAAATTGAAATTAAAGGACATTAAACCGGCGGTGGGCATGTTTGGCAAAGCGGAAATAGCTACCAATCAGAACGACAATGTGAAGGTGATCCCATATGGTTCGCTGGTAGAAGCGGATGGCGACAAGGCATTTGTATTTACCCCAGACGGAACCGATAAGGTCAGGAAAATTCCGGTAATTATTTCAAAGGTCGACAATCAACACGTTTATCTGAGAGAAGGACTTGATGGCGTGAAAGAAATTGTGATCTCCAATAGTGCCTATCTAAATGAAAAATCTACAATTAAAATTATCAGGTAATAATTACAGCTATGAAGATCACAAATTTTGCCGTTAAAAACTATCAGTTCACGCTCATTATATTTCTGCTGTTTGCAGTAGTGGGTGTACTTACCTTGTTTACAATGCCCCGTTCGGAAGACCCCACCACACATGCGCCGCAGTATCTTATAACTGTCATCTATCCAGGTACCAGTCCCAAGGACATGGAGGAGCAAGTGGTAAAACCCATCGAGAACAAAATTTACGGTCTGGAAAATATCGACAAAATGCTTACTACCGTTGAAGATGGGGTGGCGGTCATTCAGCCGAAGTTCAAATATGGAGTTGATGTAAACAATAAGTACCAGGAGATCTCTACAGAAATAAATGCTTTAAAGAACAGCGAGCTTCCCAAGGATATCTATTTGATCAAAACAGAAAAGATCTCTTCGTCCGATGTCAAAATTTTACAGGTTGCATTGGTTTCGGATAACGCTTCCGATAAATTGTTGCGGGATGAAGCTGATATCCTGAAAACCCGCCTGGAGAAAATAACCAACCTTAAAGAAGTCAGGTATTTCGGAATGCCGGAACAGGAGATCCGGATCGATGTACAACTGGACAAACTGGCGCAACTGAAGATCCCGCTTACTATAGTTGTAGGTAGTTTACAAAGCGAAGCAGCAGACATTCCCGGGGGAAGCATCAACCTGGAGAGTAAGATCTTTAATGTAAAGACCAGCGGCAAATTTAAGAACGTGGAGGATGTTGCCAATACCGTTATCTACAATGCCAATGGAAAGATAATATATCTGAAAGATGTGGCTGAAGTAAGTTATAAAAACGAAATGGTGAACCATATTACCCGGGTAAATGGTCATCGTTGCGTACTGGTTACTGCAGCAATGAAAGACAATGTTAATATAGCGAACGTACAGAAGGAGTTTCTTCCCATACTGGATGAATTTTCAAAAGGATTGCCATCTAATATCCAGCTTGTCAAAACTTTTGATCAGGCTACTATGGTCTCACAACGGCTGGGACATCTCGGATTTGATTTTGCCCTGGCCATTCTTCTGGTAGTTATTACCTTATTGCCGTTGGGATTCAGGGCATCACTGATCGTAATGATCTCTATTCCGCTTTCTTTGGCATTAGGGCTTATAGCTATGAATTTATTGGGTTTTTCTTTGAACCAGCTGAGTATTGTTGGCCTCGTAGTGGCTTTAGGGTTATTAGTGGATGACAGTATTGTAGTGGTAGAAAATATAGAACGCTGGCTTAGGGAAGGACATTCACTAAAGGATGCTATTCTAAAAGGCACAAAACAGATAGGTGTGGCGGTAGTGGGATGTACAGCCACTTTAATAATTGCGTTCTTACCACTGGCCTTTCTACCTGATATAGCCGGTGAATTTATCCGAAGCCTGCCAATGGCAGTTATAACCAGTGTATTGGCATCGATGATCGTGGCTTTGACGCTTGTTCCATTCATTGGAAGTAGATTATTGAAAACGCACACCCATGGAGAAGGCAATTTTTTCCTTAAATATCTTCAAAGATTTCTGACTTACAGTTACCGGGGTATTATGCCTGTGGCTTTAAAATGGCCTAAAACAACCATCGGGATCTCATTACTACTAAGTGTGCTGGCTTTTTTCCTGTTTACAAAAACTGGTTTCAAACTTTTTCCCACCTCCGAAAAACCCATGTTCCTTGTCAATATCAAAATGCCATTGCAGGCTGATATTCCGGAAAGTGACCGGGTGACCAAACTCGTGGAAAATGAATTAAGGCAATACAAAGAGATTGTCTATTACACAAGCAATGTTGGTAAAGGAAATCCACAAGTATATTATAATGTACATCAACAGGATGTTAAGCCAGACTTTGCCCAGATCTTTGTACAAATGGATAATGAGGCCAGTCCTGACTCGAAAACAGCCTTAATCAAGCAGCTGAGACAAAAGTTCACCAATTTTCCTTATGCCAAAATAGAGGTAAAAGATTTTGAACAGGGAACGCCTATAGAGGCTAACATAGTAGTCAGGGTTTTTGGAGAAGATCCCAATAAGCTGCGTGAACTTTCCTTTAAGGTAGAGGATATTTTACGTAACCATCCAGGCACTGTTTATATCAATAACGAATTGAACACCTACAAATCAGATGTTAAAATAAAAATAAACAAAGAAAAAGCCCGCACCCTGGGTGTGCTTACAAGCGATATCGACAAAGTGATAAGAATGGCGGTAGCGGGATTAACGGTGGGTGATTATATAGACGACAGAGGCGATTCACGCAATGTTGTTATAACGCTTTCCAGAGATAAATTTTCAAACCTGGATGCATTCAAAAATCTGTATGTAAATAACATCCAGGGGGTTCCGGTTCTGGTTGATCAAATTGCAACCATTTCTTTTGAAACCTCGCCTACGGCCATCAATCATTTTAATAAATCCCGATTTGCCAAGGTTACCTCCTTAACCAAAGAAAAGGTATACGCAAATGATGTATTAAAGGATATTGTTCCACAGCTAAACAAAATTAAAATGCCGCCTGGCTATTATTATAAGTTATCCGGAGAAGCGGAATCGGAAGGCGATGCGCTGGGTGGGAATTTCCTGTCAGTTATTTTATTAAGCACATTCCTTTTTATCGGAGTGCTGTTATTGCAATTCAAAACTTTTAAAGGTATCATTATTGTGCTCTCTATTATTCCATTAGGAATTCTGGGAGGGGTGATCATGCTGCTTATCGCCGGTCATCCGATGTCATTGGTCTCTATTATTGGTTTTATTGGTTTGTCTGGTATACAGGTCAAGAATTCACTGTTACTCGTTGATTTTACCAACCAGTTGCGGGCTGAAGGACATAGTATAGATACCGCCATTAAAATAGCAGGAGAAACCCGTTTTTTACCGGTGGTACTTACTTCAATAACCGCCATATGCGGATTAATCCCGCTTGCGATGAACCCCAATCCGCTTATTTCACCATTAGCAATTGTATTGATTGGAGGACTAATCAGCTCTACGATACTTTCCC
This sequence comes from Niastella sp., assembly GCF_045805085.1. Classification (NCBI taxonomy): domain Bacteria; kingdom Pseudomonadati; phylum Bacteroidota; class Chitinophagia; order Chitinophagales; family Chitinophagaceae; genus Niastella; species Niastella sp. The sequence continues at coordinate 7,499 of NZ_JBJMLX010000397.1, read as the reverse complement.
GGATCGTAACACCTGTAATGTATAAATTGATTCCGCCAACAGTTGAATCAGCAGAATAAAACTATCACCAACATAAAAACAAAATAAAATGAAAGAATATGTATTGCTCACAGGAGCATCGTCAGGCATTGGTTATGAAATGGCCACTCAATTAGCTGCGAAAAAATTGAACCTGATCCTGGTAGCCCGCAACGAAACCAAATTGCAGCAAATGCAAAAGGAACTAACTACCACGTATGGCATTTCGGTTCAATACATCGTTAAAGATCTGTCGGATGTGCAAGCTGCCATTGGCCTCTACAAAGATGTGCAACGGGAAAAGCTTTTAGTAACCGCCCTGGTAAATAATGCAGGCGTAGGTAACTACGGCCATTTTATTGAAACGTCACTGGAAGAAGAACTCAAAATGATCGAGTTAAATATTTCCAGTGTGGTAGCACTCACCAAATTGTTTGCAAAAGAAATGGCAAGCCGTAAGTCGGGCAAAATTATGAATGTGGCATCCCTGCTTTCATTTTTACCATTTCCTTATTACTCGGTTTACTCTGCTACCAAAGCATTTGTATTGGCATTTACAGAAACAATTGCCGCAGAACTGGAAGGCACAGGCGTTGTAGTGACAGCTCTTTGCCCCGGACCTGTAGATACTGGTTTTAATACAGATAAGATGCTCTCTACAAATAACTTTAAAGCAAATAAGCCAATGCATCCAAAAGTAGTGGCACAGCAAGGGGTGAAACTTCTTTTACATGGTAAGGGTAAAAAAGTAGTTGGCTTTACAAACTGGTTTATTTCAAACCTGCCACGTTTTACCCCTGATAGTATTATGATGAAGATCAAAAAGAATTTAGCCAGTCAAAAAAAATAATTGCTGGCATGCTTTGTACAAGGGCTGGTTTTACCCCGGCCGTGAAAAGATTTGATTTAAATATTTAAATGATATTATTTTGGCCTTTGAATCGTTGATCCGTGATCGTACCAGTTATGATCATTCTACTTAAAAACGCTTTAATTGGCTTCGAACAATAACAATACCGTACCACCGCCCGATGAAAAACAACTATTTCTGCAGGTTTCTGAAGGTGATGAAAAAGCCTTCGGAATCCTGTTTACTGTCTTCCTACCAAAATTATATCCGTTTATTATAAAGCTTGTTAAATCAGAACCTGGTGCACAGGAAATTATACAGGAAACATTTATCAGGGTATGGTTATCCCGGGATAAATTAAGCGAAATAGATAACCCCGGCGGTTGGTTGTACAAAGTTGCATCCAATGAATGCTATAGCTATTTACGAAAGAGCGTTTTAAATAATAAGTTTTTTAATACTATTACATTTGAACCTGACCCGGTAAACACCACACAGGAAAACTTTGCCTTAAAAGAATTGAACCGGCTTGTAGGTGAAGCTATCGATAAACTGCCCGCACAGCGAAAAAAAATTTACCGCATGAGCCGCGATGAGGGTAAGAGCATTCCCGAGATCGCTGCCATATTAAATCTCTCTCCCAATACGGTCAAGAACGCCCTGGTGACCGCCTTAAAATACATTCGGGAATACCTGGTCAAATACGGGATCATCTTCTTCCTGTTACTCATGGCCGAAAAAAATAAAAATATTTTTTCAGCCGATAGTCCTAAACCTTCCCCCACTCTTCTTATTAGTGATAGCAGGCATAAATAACAATAATGAGCAAACAACGATTAACCTGGTTACTGGAACAACACCTGGCGAATAAAACAACGGAGCAGGAACGGCAGGAATTGTACGAACTGGTGAAAGCCAACGACAATGATGAGCTGTTTAAACAGGTGTTGAGTGAGAAAATGCAAACAGAAACACCCGGTGTTCCTGTAGATGCAGCACCCTGGCAAAAAATGATCCAGGATATTGTGGGCATCGATAAAGCGCCTGCTCTACCTGTAAAAAGATCTGCCAATGTGTTTACATTATACCGGTGGGTGGCAGCTGCTGCCGTGTTAGTGCTGATAGGCACGGGCACCTATTTTCTTATGACCCGTACAACCAAACCAGCACTCACTGTTACAAAAAGCACGTTACCTGCATTACCAGTAACGCCGGTGAACAAAAACTCGTTGCTGCTCGCCGATGGGTCGCATATTTGGCTGGATGAAGTTAACAATGGAAAAATAGCGACACTGGAAGGAACCACTATAACAAAAAAGGATTCACAAATTATTTATACCACTACCAGTAACAGCCGGGAAACTTATTACAATGTGGTGTCAACAGCGCGCAGCGGCCAATATGAAGTGGTGTTGCCCGATGGCAGTCATGTATGGCTAAACGCAGCTTCGGCTATCCGTTTTCCTGCATCCTTTACAGGAAAAGAACGATCGGTTGAATTGCTGGGTGAAGCCTGGTTCGATGTTCAACATGCCGATAAGATCCCGTTTATTATTCATTCCGGCAATATGGTTACCTCGGTAATGGGTACTGCGTTTGATATTAAAGCTTACCCCGGCGAGCGGTCGATGATCGTTGCGGTGCAACGAGGTAAAGTAAAAGTACAGTCGGGCAACCAGTTACTGGCCACCCTGGAAAAAGGACGACAGGTAAAAGTAACAACCAATACAAGTCCTATTCAAAGCAACATCGATCCAGCCATCATTGCCGGTTGGCGAAAAGGCGACCTGTATTATAAAGATGAACGGCTGGCCGATATTACAGCCGATCTGCAAAGAGTTTTTAATGCATCCATTCAAATAAAAAAGGCATCCCTGAAAGAAGAGATCACTACAGTTTCTTTTAATAAAAATACGGGACTAGCCAAAGCGCTTGCTATTATCTGCCGCATTACAGATGCCAGGTTTTCTGTAAACAACGGAATATACATTATAGAATAAGCAACCTCACCTACTTACTTTTTATGAAAAAAATGAAACCAATTCTGGTATTCATATGCTGTACCTTTTTGTTAATCGGGAAGGTCCGCGCACAGGATATGGATAAAGTGACCATTAGTATTGAACTAAAAAATGCATCGCTTGAAGAAGCATTTACCAAAATTGAAAGCGGTACGTCTTTTAAATTCAATTATAAAACGGCCGATATAGCCGGCGTTAAAGGGATTAACTACAGGCAGCAGCATGTTACCGTAAAAAAATTACTGGCTGATATAACCGTCAATACCTCCCTGCAATTTGAGCAATTCGACAATTATATAGTGGTAAAAAAGACCGGCAAACAGTCATCACACAGCATAACCATTTATGGATTTGTTACGGCAGCCAATTCAGGCGAATCATTAATTGGCGCAACGGTAAATGTGGCGGGTAATAAAACCTATTCAACCATTACCAATGCTTATGGCTTTTATTCGTTAACAGTTCCTGCAGCCACCTATACGGTGAACTGTTCTTATGTTGGGTTCAAAGACATCGATACCACTGCCGATCTTCACCGAACTTACCAGCACAATATTCAACTGGTGTTGAATGAGCATACCCCTCTTCAGACCGTTGTAGTAGCTACAACAGCAAAGAAAAATCCTGTTAAAAATACGATCACGGGTTATCACCGGTTAAGCATTGCGGAGATCAAAAAGATCGCGATGCCCGGGGGTGAAGCGGATGTACTAAAGAGCCTTCAGTTTTTGCCGGGGATACAAACGTCTGCCGAAGGCACTACCAATTTATCGGTGCGCGGCGGATCGTATGATCAAAATCTGATCCTGCTCGATGAAGCGCCGGTATACAATCCCACCCACACCCTCGGCTTTTTTTCCGCCTTCAATACCGATGCGCTGAAAGATGTTGCTATTTATAAAGGCGTATTCCCTTCCTGGTATGGATCACGCTTATCTTCGGTGGTAGACGTGCGGATGAAAGAAGGCAACGCTAAAAAGTATACTGTCACCGGCGGCATCGGTTTCCTGGCAAGCCGTTTAACGATAGAAGGTCCCATTAAAAAAGAGCGATCTTCCTTTATTGTTTCGGGACGGTACAGCAATATCGGCATGTGGTTAAAAATTCCTCAGATAGCCGAAAAGATAAACCAGAATACAAAAAATAGCCGGGTATGTTTTTACGACCTGAATGTAAAATTAAACAAGCGGCTTGGTGCAAAAGACCGCCTTTATTTATCTGCCTATACCGGCTATGATAATTTTTTCCTGAACGCCCTTGATAAAGGAAACGAAATGAATTGGAGCAATACTACTGTTACCGCCCGGTGGAACCATATCTTTAATTCAAATGTATTTGCCAATACTTCCTTACTGTACAGCAACTACAAGTATTCATATGATCTGGTAGAAGATACCCGGAATTTTACCTGGCGCGCCAATTTAAAGGAGGTCACTCTCAAAACAGATCTCGACCTAACCATCAATGGCAACAACCAGGTAAAATTCGGTACCGGTATCACTGCACAGGATGTATTGCCGGGCCAGGTAAATCAAAAATCTGCCAGTTCTGCCTCAAAGGAAGTACAACTCAATAATCGCAGTTCAGCTCAATTATTTGCCTATATAAACAATGAGCAAAAAATAAGTAAACGCATCAGTTTGTCGTACGGACTTCGGGCTACCTGGTTTGCCGCGTTGGGCGATGCAATGGTATACCGGTATAATGCCGATAACTCAGATGTGATTGACAGCACTTATTATTCAAAGGGTAAAGTCATCAAATCCTATATGGGCATGGAACCAAGGGCCACTGCCAGAGTGCTGCTCTCCCCCACTGCTTCGTTGAAGTTCTCCTATGGCCGCAATTATCAGTTCCAGCACCTGTTAACCAATTCATCTGTTGGCTTGCCAACCGATCTTTGGATGCCTTCGGATCCCTACTTTAAACCTCAGTATGCCGATCAGTATGCGGCGGGCTTTTACAAAACCATTCTAAACGATTCTTACGAAGGAAGTATAGAAGGGTATTACAGAAAATCGTATAACATCACTGACTTCAAGGACAATGCTGAGGTTTTCCTGAATGATAAAATAGAAACGCAGGTTTTAACAGGCGGGCAAAAAGGGTATGGACTGGAGTTCATGCTGAAAAAGAACAGCGGCGCTTCAACCGGCTGGATAAGTTATACCTGGTCAAAGGCGCTGCGCCGTATTTATGGCGTAAACAATAACGAATGGTACCCGCCTACCTACGACCACCGCCACAATATTTCGTTTGTATATTCTTATGCTATTAATAAAAGAGCGAGTGTATCTGTGAACTGGATCTACAGAAGTGGTGGCCGCACCACTATACCATTAGGCACTTACATATTTAATGAGGCCAGGTGGTTATATTATGGTAAAAGGAACGAATATCAGCTTCCGGCCAGCCACCGGCTCGATATAAGCGCCACCTGGAAAACCAGGGAAAAACCAAACAGAAAATGGCAGAGCGAATGGGTGTTCAGTGTTTACAACGCGTACAACAGGCAAAACGTATTTGCTTTGTTCATAAGCCAGTCATATAATGGCTATACCAATACTAAAGCCACCCAGGTATATCTCACCGGCATTCTGCCATCAATCACCTACAATTTTAAATTTTAAACAGTACTATATGAATATGCGATGGAGTTTCATTTGTGTTGTTATTCTTTTGGCAGCCTGTACTAAAGACTATGATTTTAAACTGAAAGACACTACCCCGTTATATGTAATAGAAGGAAGGATCAGTGACTTGCAAGGTCCTTACTATATTCATATAACCAGATCAACCAGTTTATTAGGTTATCCGCTTGTAACTACCCAGGACGCCGATAGCTTTGATGCAGTACAGGGGGCGGAGGTTATTATTAAAGATGATCTGGGAACGGTTGATACCCTTATACCAGCCGCAGATGTTCTGCCAAGAATGCTCTATTTATATAATAACCACGTGATGGATTCCGATGTTCGGGCGTACCCAAGTAAGGTATACACCTATAAACGGGGTTATTACCAAACAACAAAGATCAAGGGCATGCCGGGGCACAACTATCAGCTGCATGTTCGCATAGGTGATTCCACTTTTCAGGCATCGGCGTATATGCCGCCTGTTCCTACACTTGATTCAGTAGCGGTAAAAGAAGATACCGTTGTTGACGCGGCCGGGGACAAAGGTAATTTACCCCTTGCCTGGTTCAGGGAACCGCAAGATGAAAAGAATTATTATATGCTGCAATTTTATTCGAATGTAGTTGAATACCCCTATAATGCGTTCCTTCTTGAATATAATAACTATTACAGCATTCCGTTTGTGGTCGATGATAAAATATTACCGCCGTATGTGAACGGATTATCTGTACAGTTAATTATACCAGACAGTTACCCATACTCCGGAGCGCCGCAATATTTTTCCTATTTAGATCGTGGTGTGCAAATAAGATTGTCATCTTTAACAAAAGAAGCTTTTGAGTATTTCAATGTGTTGCGAAAACAATTACAAACTGATGGCAATGTATACAAACCCACACCGGCTTCAGCAAGAGGGAATATCCAGGGTGGTGCGCTGGGGCTTTTCTGGGCATCCAGTATTTCTTATAAATTGATTTTGCCGTAGACAGCTCGTTTGCTCACGACCGAGTTAACCGAAATCAATTTTTTGGTCATTTTGCGCGGAATAGAATTATACATTAAAAAAATTCCTAAATTGCCTGCATAGGATAAGGTTTAATGGTTTAATGGTATTTGATTAGTACAGCAGCCTCCCAGGGGGAGGCTTTTTTTTTGGCTAAAAATAACTTTTGCGAATAGGTATGCTATACACGTAAACACGATAGAAAACCCGTGTTTTTCACGTATCCGGTTTCAAAAGATAGCCCTATCTTTTAGCGTATAACCTCCCCACTATACTTTCACATGGGAGAACACGATGGTTGCTCTGATTGGTAAAAATTGGTATTGTTATTTATTCTTAACCCAATAAATTTTACCTTGACACAAGAAGAACTCTTCAACACACCCGAAGCCCGGGCACAAGCCGAAAAAAGTAAAAAAAAGGCCAGAAAAACAGCCGCCAAACTAAAGCCTTCTGCAGAAGTGTGGGCCGTTATTAATGGCCTGGAATACCTCACTGAGGAAACAATAGAAATCCTTAAACAAAGAGGCCAGGAATGGCACGACAAGTGGCCGATTGGCGAACCACATTACAAGAGTGACGAAGATGGTTACCAGTTTGTCATTCATTCCAACCAGGTGGCAGAAATGTATAAGTGTCGTATTCGTAAAGCCCAGGAAATGCTAGCGGCTGTTCGCCTGGCGATAGGCAAAGATGAAGGTAGCTTTGTAAGTGTAAAGGAATTTTGCTTCATCCATAAAGAGGATGAAGAAGATTTTCGCCGGGCATTACGCAGTATCCAACAAGATTTCAGCATTGACTCAAAAAAGAGGCCGCCCAAAGAAAAATAACTTCATATATATATTGAGGCCGTTACTATATAGAAATCATACTCCACTATATATCTTCACCCCATTTCTATATAGAAATCACCCTCCACTATATATTTTCACCCGGTTTCTATATAGTAACGGTGCTTCACTATATATTTT
>NZ_JBJMLX010000396.1:0-10195 GCF_045805085.1 Niastella sp. | reverse complement strand
TGTAAGGCTTCCGGAAGGACTATAACACAATGAAATACAACAACGAAATTCATAAACGACGCACTTTTGCTATTATCTCGCACCCTGACGCCGGTAAAACCACCCTTACCGAGAAATTCCTGCTGTTTGGGGGCGCCATTCAAACGGCCGGGGCGGTAAAAAGCAACAAGATCAAAAAACACGCTACCAGTGACTTTATGGAAATTGAACGCCAGAGAGGTATCTCGGTGGCCACGTCGGTAATGAGTTTTGAATATAAAAATATCCTCATCAACCTGCTCGATACCCCCGGTCACAAGGACTTTGCGGAAGATACTTACCGCACTCTTACCGCCGTTGACAGCGTTATCCTGGTGATTGACAGCGTGAACGGCGTGGAGGAGCAAACCCGGCGCCTGATGGAGGTATGCCGCATGCGCGATACCCCGGTGATCGTGTTCATCAACAAAATGGACCGTGATGGTAAGAACCGGTTCGACCTGCTGGAAGAAATAGAAAATGAATTAAAGATCTCCCTGCACCCCATGACCCTGCCCATCAACAGCGGGAAGGATTTTAAAGGGGTGTACAACCTGCACGATAAGAACCTGCTGCTTTTCACCGCCAATACAAAGGCTACTGACGATGATACTGTAAGTATTTCTGACCTCAGTCTGCCCATCCTTGATGAAAAGCTGGGCGAAAAAGATGCTACCATTCTGCGGGAAGATGTGGAACTGGTGGATGGTGTTTACGGCGAATTGAATGTGACTGATTACCTGAACGGAAAAGTGGCGCCGGTGTTCTTTGGTTCTGCCATCAACAACTTTGGCGTAAAGGAAATGCTGGATACCTTTATTCGCATTGCGCCCATTCCCCGCCCGCGCGTTACTTCAGCACGCGAAGTGCCACCCACAGAAGACAAATTCTCGGGTTTTATTTTCAAGATCCACGCCAATCTCGATCCCAAACACCGCGACCGGATCGCCTTTTTACGGGTATGCAGTGGTAAGTTTGAACGCAACAAATACTTCCATCACGTACGGCTCGATAAAGACGTTCGTTTCAGCAACCCCTATACCTTCATGGCCCGCGATAAGGATGTTATTGAAGAAGCTTTTGCCGGCGATGTGGTGGGTTTGTTCGATACCGGTAACTTCAAGATCGGCGATACGCTTACGGAAGGCGAAGATTTTTACTATACCGGCATTCCTTCGTTCTCCCCTGAAATATTTAAAGAGGTAATAAATAAGGACCCGATGAAAACCAAGCAATTGGAGAAAGGTCTTTTACAGCTTACCGATGAGGGTGTGGCCCAGCTGTTCACCCAGTTTGGCGGCAATAAAAAGATCATTGGCTGTGTGGGCGACCTGCAGTTTGAAGTGATCCAGTACCGCCTGTTACAGGAGTACGGCGCTTCGTGCGAATTCAGGGCTATGCCGTATTACAAAGCCTGCTGGGTCACCAGTGCCGATCCCAAAAAACTGGATGATTTCACCCGCTTTAAATCGAACAACATTGCTACCGATAAAGATGGTCACCTGGTGTACCTGGCGCAAAGCGAATGGTTCCTGAATACCGAGCGGACTAACAACCCGGATATCGAGTTTCATTTTACATCTGAAATTCACAAAGAGGCGGTATAATAGTTGACCAGTTGATCAGTTAACCAGTTGACCAGACCGGATTTCCCCTGAACTAAGAAGACTTAACTTAGTATGCATGGTAATATTCGAAACTGACCGGTTAATAATACGTCGGTATACACTGGAAGACGAAGAAAACTTCTTCCGCCTGAATGGTGACCCGGAGCTGATGCGATACATTCGCGAAGCCCGGGACCGAAAGGAATGTTCGCTGTTTTTAAGACGGAACATTGTGTACTACCAGCAACGTCCGCTGATGGGCCGCTGGGCAATGGATGAAAAAGCTACCGGCGCTTTTGTTGGCTCTTTTGCCATTATTCCCGTTGAAAGCGCCGACGCCAAACGTAACCACGAAATACAATTAGGGTATGCATTGCTGAAGGATCATTGGGGCAAAGGTTTTGCTACTGAAAGCACCCTGGCCGGCCGGCAGTATGCCTTTGACGTAATGAAGCTGCCGCAGATAGTGGCCATCACAGAAGCAGAAAATACCGCTTCACAAAAAGTACTGCTGCGTTGCGGGTTTCAGCAACAACCCAACTTTCAGGAAGGCAATAAGAACCTGTGTTATTTCAGCAGCCGCAACCCCCATGTGATAGAAACAGAACGGCTTCATATATTTCCACTTACCATAGCTCAATTAGAGTTGTACTGCAAGGGAAATGACGAACTGGAACACGCCCTGAACCTGACGCCGTTTGGTCGTGGCATGTCGCCCCAGGTGCAGGACACGGTAAAAAAGATAACGCTGCCTGCCATGCGGCGTGCTGCAGAAAACGATTATCTGTTTTTTACTTTCTGGCTGGTGATTGATAAACTGAGTCACACCATTGTAGCGGAGATCGGGTTTAAAGGTCCGCCCGCCATTGACGGCTGTGTGGAGATCGGCTATGGCACCATGCCCTCCATGGTGAACAAAGGCTATATGACCGAAGCCGTAAAGGGGTTATTACAATGGACTGCTAATCGTCCTGACATCACCACCGTGCTGGCGGAAACCTATGCGGGGAACAAGGCGAGTATACGGGTGCTGGAAAAGAATGGGTTTGCGCAGTTTACTCAAAAGGGGGATATGTTGTGGTGGAGATATAAGTTGACCAGTTAACCAGTTGACGAGTTGATCAGTTGACGTATTAACTGGTTAACACGTCAACTGATCAACTATTTTAAAACTCCGGATTCACTCCCGTATAATTCTGCGGTGTTATTTTCTTCAATTCCTTTTTTATAACAGCAGACACTTTCAACCCATCAATGAACTGATGCATACTTTCCTGGGTAATGCCATTCTTGCCACGGGTCAGTTCTTTGAGTGCCTCGTACGGCTGCGGGTAGTTTTCGCGGCGGAGGATGGTTTGAATGCCTTCGGCCACTACCGCCCAGTTATTGTCCAGGTCGGCATTGAGGGCGTTGGAATTCAACACCAGTTTACTCAGGCCTTTTTCAATTGATTTTATTGCGAGAATGATGTGTGCAAATGGAACGCCGATGTTGCGCAATACGGTTGAATCTGTCAAATCGCGTTGCAGGCGGCTCACCGGTAATTTGGCGGCCAGGTGTTCCAGCAGTGCATTGGCGATACCGAGATTGCCTTCGGCATTTTCAAAATCTATCGGGTTTACTTTATGCGGCATGGCGCTGGAGCCAATTTCGCCTTTCAGCGTACGCTGTTTAAAGTATTCCATGGAAATATACGTCCAGATGTCGCGGCAAAAATCGATGAGGATGTTGTTGATGCGTTTCATGGCATCAAAATGCGCAGCCAGGTTATCGTAATGTTCAATTTGCGTAGTGAACTGCTGGCGTTGCAAACCCAGTACCCCTTCTACGAATTCGTTGCCGAAAGCCACCCAGTCTTTTTCGGGAAATGCAACAGCATGGGCGTTGAAGTTACCGGTAGCGCCGCCAAACTTGGCGGTAACAGGCACCTGGATAACCTGTTCCACCTGGTTGCCGATGCGTTCTACAAACACCATGATCTCTTTGCCCAGCCGGGTAGGGCTCGCGGGCTGTCCATGGGTATGGGCCAGCATGGGCACCTCTTTCCAGTCGGTTGCCAGTATTTCCAGCTGCCGGTTGAAGTTCAGCACGGCGGGGAGATACTCGATCTCGATAGCCTGTTTCCACGAAAGCGGAATGGCGGTATTATTAATATCCTGCGAGGTAAGGCCAAAATGCACCCATTCCTGGATGGCTTCGGCATCCATGGCAGCCATTTTTTCTTTTAAAAAGTATTCCACGGCTTTTACGTCGTGGTTGGTGATCTTTTCGGTGTCTTTAATTTTCAGGGCGTCTTCAACAGAAAAGTTATCACACACTTCCTGCAGGGCTTTTTTCTGCGCAGCAGTAAGGGAAAAGAATTTCTTATCGGCCAGGAACCGTACATACTCCACTTCTACCAGTACCCGGTATTTAATTAAGGCAAATTCAGAGAAATATTCGTCAAGATGTTGAACCTGATGACGATAGCGTCCGTCAATAGGGGAGATGGCCGTAAGTGCTTTTAGTTCCATGAACAATTGTTGTTTATTACAATACGTCGAGTACCTTTGTGCCCGCAAAATTAAATCAATTGAATAAGATTAAGGTTGGAATTGTTAATTATCTCAATACGAAGCCTTTAATATTTGGAATTCAGCGTGCGCCTGTGGTTGACCAATTGTTACTGATCGAGGATTATCCTGCTAATATTGCGCGTATGCTGATGGAGGGAACAATTGATGTTGGCCTGGTTCCCGTGGCGGTGATCCCGCATTTAAAAGAACATCATATTATCACCGATTACTGTATTGGTTGTGAAGGTCCGGTGGCTTCTGTAGCCATTTTTAGTGAAGTTCCGTTGGAGAAGGTAGAAAAAGTACTACTCGATTACCAGAGCCGTACCTCGGTGGCCCTGGCCAAAGTGTTGTTGCGCAAGTTCTGGAAAATGGAAGTGGAACTGATAGATACCAAAGACGATTACCGCTCGCAGATAAAAGGTACTACTGCCGGGGTGGTCATTGGCGACCGGGCGCTGGAGCAAAGGAAAGTTTCCCCCTATATATATGACCTTGGCGAAGCCTGGATAGCAATGACCGGTCTGCCGTTTGTATTTGCTGCCTGGGTGAGCAATAAGCAATTACCTGCTGATTTTATTGAAGCCTTCGATGCGGCCAATAAGCTGGGATTGCAACATATTGAAACGGCTGTAGCCGAAAATCCTTACCCGTTGTTTGACCTGCGTAAATATTGGACAGAACATATCAGCTATGAGCTTACGCCCAATAAGCGAAAGGGACTGGAAAAGTTTCTGGAATTTTTATTCGCTGAAAGTGCAATACGTAAGGTGTAACGCCCATGGCGACCGTTACACACTTATCGCCCGAATCAACACGGCTATATCCGTTTTGTGCGCGTTTATTTGTTTTATAAGGATAATTTAAGGGGTTGATTATTTTTACATGCTAATTTCCCTAATGCCAACAATTTAAAGCATGAAAAAAATAATAGTTTGTTTATTGGTCCTGTCATCTTTTTTTGCTTGTAATAAAGACTGTGAAGAGTGTAAGGATTGCAGCAAACATGATACTGTTTATATTCCAACGCCGCCGCCACCAGATACCTCCTGCAAAACTGACCTTACCAGGGACCTGCTGGCCTATTTTCCATTCAATGGAAATTTTAATGATGAAAGTGGCAATGGCAATAATGCCACCGCTAAAAATGGCGCCTTCCTCACCACCGATTTCCTGGGAAAAGCCAATAAAGCTGCGGGCTTCGATGGTTACGATGATTACCTGATCGTTCCCGGCAACCCTAAGCTGAATGCAGATACGGTTACTATTTCTTTCCAGGTAATGTTAAATACCATTAATCGCCGGCATGTAACAGTGAGCAAAATAAATTTTCAAACCGGGGCATCGTTATCTTATGGAATACATTGCAGCCAGCCTGCAGATAATAAATGGAATTGGGGTGTAACGCCCGGAACTGATCCGTGCTCAAGTACTTACTCATACGATCCGAGTGGATCAGTTTATTCCAATACATATGTAGCGGGCAGATGGTATAATGTTATAGCTTCGTTTGCCGGGGGAGTTGAAAAGTTATATGTAGATGGCGTGCTGCAAGGTTCCAAAACAAGACCATTTGCAAACGCTAAAAAATGTGATAACGGTGACCTGATGATCGGTGGCTGGTGGACAAATGATATTGTTTCCATTGATGGAAAGTTAGACGAAGTACGCCTTTACAAACGCCTGTTAAATGATTGCGAGATCAATAAACTGGCTGCAGCTTTTATAGAGCCCGTCGGAAAATAAGCTTACCTGCAAAAAATAAAGCGAAAGGAGGTCGTCTCAAAATAAGAGGCGACCTCCTTTCGCTTTATCCTCATCTTACTTTTTGCCCCGAAATACCAGTTTCACCAGGATCCAGGCGGCAGCCAGGCTTATGCTGAAAAAAACAGCCAGTTTACGGACAGCAATATAACCGATGGTAATGATCGTTTGCTTAAAGGAAATAGGATAGAGCAGCTTTAAATAATGCTCCATTCTTTTTATGTTATTCTTGGTGACCCCATAATAAACCGCAAATTTGCGGAACCATAAGGCCTGATCCTTTTTTGAAGCTACCCGGAGCAGGGCCGGAAGCTGCCGTTCGATCACTATTTTTTGCAGATCAAAATTATAAAAACCGTATAAAGAGGTGAGTGACCCGGCATGCAGCCGATAAAAATAAAGGTCGTGCCGGTTAAGATAATAAAAGCGGGTAATGGTCAACGCGCGAATAAAAAAATCATAATCTTCAATTAAAAAGGCCGAGGCGTCATATCCTTTTAACTGGTGGTGTATTTCGGCACGATACAGAAAGCAGGCGCCGCATCCCTTCCAGCTAACCATGCTGTCATTGACATTACCGAATGCCAGCGTGCCGGTAACTTTTCCATCGTCATCGATCGTTGTATAGTCGGCATATACCAAACCGCACGCCTCATCCGCTTCCAGCACTTTGGCCATTTCTGCCAGTGCGGTGGGGGCATAATAATTGTCGTCAGAGGTCCAGGTAAAATATTTTCCGCCGGCTGCCTCGAAGCCGGTGTTCAATGAAAGGGGCAGCTTTTTATTCTTTTCATTCCTGATAGCCTTAATGCGGCTATCTTTTTGCGCATAAGAGCGAATGATATCGGGGGTATTGTCGGTAGAGCAATCGTCAACAATGATCAGTTCAAAGTTTGCATACGTTTGCTGTAAACAGCTTTGGATGGACTGGGCTATATATTTTGAACCGTTATAAGTAGGCAATACGATGGATATCAGCGGAAGCTCCATTATAGTAATTGTTTTAATTGCTGAATGACACTGGTGGCGGTGGTACCGTTGCCATATGGGTTAACGGCATTCGCCATTTGTTTATATTTTGCCCCGTCCCTTAATAATTCGGTTACATTGTTTACAATATCGTCTTTGCCGGTGCCAACCAACCGGGCCGTACCGGCTTCAATTCCTTCTGTACGCTCCGTAACATTTCTCATCACCAGCACTGGTTTTCCCAATGCGGGCGCTTCTTCCTGAATGCCTCCCGAATCGGTGAGTACCAGGTAGCTTTGCGACAGCAACCATACCAGGTATGGATAGTCCAATGGTTCTATCAGGAATACCCGGTCCTGGTTTTGCAAAATCCGGTTCACAGGTTCTTTTACATTCGGGTTTAAATGTACCGGGTAAACGATCTGGCAATCGGGGAAATCGGCCGCAATCTTTTTTAACGCATAACAGATCTGTTCAAACGGTTCGCCAAAGCTTTCCCGGCGGTGCCCTGTTACCAGGATGATGTTTTTACCGGGCAACAGAAAATTGAAATAATTGCGGTACAGGTCGTCGTGCTGCTTTACTTTTTGTAACGCCAGCAAAAGCGCATCGATAACAGAATTGCCAACAACAAAAATATCCTGCCGGATATTTTCCTGCAGCAGGTTTTCACGGGCCGTATCGGTAGGCGCAAAATGAAAGTCGGTGATTACGCCGGCCAGTTTGCGGTTCACCTCTTCGGGATAGGGCGACAGTTTATTATGGCTGCGCAAACCTGCTTCTATATGCGCTACTTTGATCTTGCGGTAAAAAGCGGCCAGGGCGCCAATAAATGCGGTAGTGGTATCGCCCTGCACCAGCACCACATCCGGCTGGTAGTTTTCGAGTACCGGGGCCAGGCCAAGCAAACCGTTTGCTGTTATATCAAAAAGGGTTTGATCGGGTTTCATCAGCTGCAGATCATAATCAGGCGTTAATTCAAAGAATTGTAATACCTGGTCAAGCATCTGGCGGTGTTGAGCAGTAACGCATATTTTCACCTCGCACCAGTTCGCGTGGCGGCGGGCCTCTAAGATCAATGGCGCCATTTTAATGGCTTCGGGCCGGGTGCCAAATATAAAAAGCAGTTTTTTCAAATAGTCTGTTTTACGAGTTGTTGAATAGCGTCAAAAAATATTTGTGCCGGGTCATTGCCGTACAATTGCAGGGCTTTATGATGGGCCTGCATACCCATTTGCTGCCATTGTTCGCGCTGCTGCCAGGCTCTTTCCATGGCATTGCCAAAAGAGTTTACAGAGGCGGTATCGGCAATGAATCCTTCCATGCCTTCCTGGATCCATTCTTTATGGCCGCCTACATCTGTTACAATACAGGGCCGGCCGCAGATCATTGCTTCTACAACTGCCAGCGGCATTCCTTCCATAAGGGAAGGCATTAGCAAAATATGGTTATCTGCCCACAGGCGGCGGATGTCTTTTACTTTTCCGAAAAAGGTAACGCGATGCTGTAGCTGATAAAATGCTACCAGGTCTTTCAGATATTGCTCTTCAGGTCCCTGTCCGTAAATGTTCAGGTGTACCGGCCTGTTTTTCCATTGCTCAGCGGCCAGTATTTCCAGCACCAGGTCCTGGCCTTTGTGAATGGTGAGCAGGTTACCTACCAGCGCCAGCTGCAGGGTCTTTGTTTGTTCAGGGTAGGGTACCAGGCCGATGCTGTCGAGATTTACCGTATTGCGAACGATTGTGCTGTTGGGAATACGGGTAGCCAGTTGCCGTTCGGCCGTGTTGAGGTTGCGGCGGCTTACAAAAAAGATCTGTTGGGCCTGTTGATAGCATTGCCTGATCACGCCTGCTTCGTGATTGCTGAACTCGCGGCGGTTCTCATTGTTGAGTTGGGCAACGATACAGTAGGGGATTCTTTTTTTATGTAAGATGCTGATGAGGTCCTTTTCCTCGGCTATTGAATAGGCTGTTCCATTATAGATCACCAGGTGTGGCCGGGTGGCCAGCAACCGGCTGAAAGGATTATTGATCCTGTTCAGCAATAGGTAAAATGCTTTTTTTAACCATCTAATGGGCACAGGGGTGCCGGGCGCTATATAACCACGACGCGGTATATGCAGCAACCCTTTTTCGATCAGTTGCTTTTCTTTATCGGCTACCTGTGAAAACCGGTAGGTAGAGTGCGCAATGGTATGTCCCTGTTGCAATGCTTTTGCCGCCATGCCAGCCCACAATTCCTCACTGCCACCCCACGGTTCCCTGATCATCGATACGATGGCTATTCTCATGCTGAAACAGATTTGCTTTTTTCGGCCAACACTACATTATTCAGGTACAGGTCTTTTCTTTCGGGAAGCACCTTGCTCCAGAATAAGGCAAGCAGGTTGAACCCGGTATAGATCAGCAACCGGGCTACCGAGCGCACCACCGGTATTTTACCTACGATCGGGATCATATGCTGATGCCAATAGGTTATTCGTAGTTGCCATACCGTTTCAACAGCATTGCCGGTTTTATCGAGGTTCAAAACAGAAAAACCATTTTTTTCCAGCATATGCTTCATGGCAAAAGAGGTATAGCGGGCGAAATCGTTTGGCACTTCATGTTCACAGATCGCAAAAGGGCAGGTGATAAGGATCCGGCCGCCCGGTTTTAAAACCCGGTTCAGCTCTTGTAAGATCTCCGGCAGGTTAAAAATATGCTCAAATACTTCAGAGGTGAAGATGGAATCGAATTGGTCGTTATCGAACGGCAGGTGATGCCCGTCGTAAAAAAAATCAATTTGTTCGTTGGTGTGCGGATGCCCCTGGCTGTCAAAATCGACCCCGATATATTCTGAAACCGTAAACAGGCTTTTATACGGTTTGGAGCCACAACCAAAATCAAGTAACCGGCCTTTTAAAAAAGGACTGTATTTCTTTATGCCTTTCAGTAAACGGGAACGGACCAGGTACCCCGGATGGGTGATGGGAGGATTAAATCCCGGATGTACATTTTTTTCTATATTGTCCATGGTATTGGCCATTCGTGCAAAAATAGCGGGATTGCGCTTATTTTTAACGATTGTTTTAAAAGCGGTTTCAAAATATGGGAATAAGGAAATATGACATTAACTTTGGCCATTAATCCATGAAAATGACAGGTTTAATTAATAGATTATTAAAGCCTTTTAAATACACCATTAAGAAAGTGAACCCTGCTGAGCAGGCAGAAGATATTTATGGCGATGCGGCGTTTATGGCTATTTACGAACAGGTGCGGGATTTTACGATGACTTCTA
>NZ_JBJMLX010000395.1:0-15137 GCF_045805085.1 Niastella sp. | reverse complement strand
TTACCGGTAGTTTTTATGGCCTGAGCCAGCGAAAACAGGAAGGCATAGTCGGCGGAAGAAAAAGTGGTGATATTACTGAAGTTGATAGAGCCATCGGGTTCAACCAGGAATACGGTATTGGGAATATCATCTACGGCAAAACGTAATAACGATACACCTATTACCCGTTTATTGTCTTTTAACGGAATGGCCAAACTGCCGTAATCGTATTTACCGATCCCGGCAAAATACTCGGCATGCATTAAATTGATCTGGGGATTGTCCTTCACATTTACCAATCCTGCCGGATTCCAGTATCCTGCTGTACCATCGCTAACCGAAGCAACCTGTGCACTGGCCATAGCCAGACCGCGGGCGCCTGCCCCAATATTCAAAAACTCATTTGAATATTTACGGAACTGTGCATAGGAAAATTGCTGTAGCAATAACACAGAGAGGGTAACGTAAAAACGGGTCCTTTTCATTGATCCAATTTTCGAAATAAGCAACTTATTGATTAGACTATTTCTTTAGGATATTGGCTGCACCCGTTGGCAAAGTGAACTTTAATGTGTTGGCAAAGAGCCGCTTTTAAACAGGGTCGGGGCCAATTTAAACAAACGATTTTACAATTAAAATATTGCATCTTTCAGCCAAAGTTCCGGTAATCCTTACATTTGCATAAATCATTGATTTACTACATGAAATCAGGTACAAATTACCGGTGAATTATGTAGAATACGCAAAGTAAAACCATTGGGCTGGCAATGCGAAAACAATTTATTACTCGTTTAATGTCAATATAATATGAACCTGGTAGCAGAACTAAAATGGCGGGGTATGATACAGGATATTATGCCCGGAACTGAAGATCAGTTGAACAAAGAAATGACCACCGGCTATATCGGTTTCGACCCCACTTCGGATAGTCTTCATATTGGGAGCCTCGTCCCTATCCTGTTGTTGGTACACATGCAACGGGCGGGTCATAAGCCCATTGCCCTGGTGGGTGGCGCTACCGGAATGATCGGCGACCCCTCCGGTAAAAGTGAAGAAAGGAACTTTTTAAGCGAAGAACAACTGCAAAAGAACCTGGAAGGCATCAGAAATCAGTTGATGCAGTTCCTTGATTTTGACGCCGCCAAACCCAATGCGGCTGAAATGGCCAATAACTACGACTGGTTTAAAGAGATCTCGTTCATTCAATTCCTGCGCGATGCAGGCAAGCATATCACGGTCAACTATATGATGGCCAAGGATAGTGTAAGAAAACGCATTGAAGGCGACACCGGTATCAGTTACACCGAGTTTGCGTACCAGTTAATGCAGGGCTACGACTTTTACTGGTTGTACCAACATAAGAAATGTAAACTGCAAATGGGTGGCAGCGATCAATGGGGTAACATCACTACCGGTACAGAATTCATTCGCCGTAAGGCCGGCGGGGAAGCCTTTGCGCTTACCTGTCCACTATTGACCAAGGCCGATGGCGGTAAATTTGGTAAAAGCGAAAAAGGCAATATATGGCTGTCGCCGGAAAAAACATCGGCCTACGAATTTTACCAGTTCTGGCTCAACGCCGCCGATGCAGATGCGGAAAAATGGATAAAGATATTTACGTTCCTTCCCCAGGAAACCATTGAACAGTTAATTGAGGATCACCGTAAAGACGCAGCCGCCCGCCTGTTGCAAAAAACGCTGGCCAAAGAAGTGACACTGTTTGTACATGGCGAATCGGGTTATCAGGGCGCCCTGGAGACTACTAAAAAACTGTTCGAACAAAAGGAAGCGCCGGCTGAATCCCTGAGTATAGAAGACCTGCAAAACCTCGAGGGGGTTCAGCAATTTGATTATGAATTGTCAAAAATACAGGCAGGCGTTGACGTGGTATCCTTTCTGGCCGAAACAAAGATCTTCCCCAGCAAAGGCGAAGCGCGTAAAATGGTGCAGGGCGGTGGTGTAAGTATCAACCGTAAAAAGATAGAAAATATTCAATTAAATGTCAACTCATCCTTATTACTCCACGGTCAGTATATGCTGGTGAATAGGGGAAAGAAACATGTATATCTGGTTAAAGTGATATAACTGAAGAGGTAAGAAGTACGATGTTCCTGTATTTTTCATGCAGAGAGGGTTTTGACGGTCTGCAAAAAAGCGACGATCCACCGTTCTCCTATTACTTTATGTTGATAAGGTAATTGGTTACAAACCAGCTGCTCGTGAAAAAATTTCTTCTAAAAAAGAAAGAATTTATGCCATTTTCATTTGGGAGAAACAACAAAACCCCCTACTTTTGCACTCCCCTTACAAAAGGGACCAAGGCTGCCCAATAGTATAATGGTAGTACAACTGATTTTGGTTCAGTTAGTCTTGGTTCGAATCCAGGTTGGGCAACAAGAAACCCGCCCCGATATTATCGGGGCGGGTTTTGTTTTTCTGGCAGCGCGCCGAGCTTGCTCGGCAAAGCGGACAGAAAAACAAAACAGCCACGCCTTCGGCGTGGCGTGGTTTCCTGGGTAATGCAGAGCGTCACTGGATCGGCGAAGCCAATCCAGGTCTGCATTTCAATCGCCTTTGGCGTGGCGTGGTTTCCTGGGTAATGCAGAGCGTCACTGGATCGGCGAAGCCAATCCTCGCCCGGAATTCTCCCTATCGCCAAAGCCAATCCAGACCGGGCAATTAAAAAATGCGTAGAACAAAGAAGAGTTATTATTTTACCAACCAAATCCCCAGATCACTTATGATTGATGCTATCAGCAATACCGTAACGCTCCGCTTCCTCGCCGAGCCGTCAGACGTCAACTTCGGAGGGAAAGTACATGGAGGGGCTGTCATGAAATGGATTGACCAGGCAGGTTATGCCTGTGCCGCCAACTGGAGCGGACAATATTGTGTGACAGTATACGTGGGTGGTATCCGTTTCTTCAAACCCATCTCTATCGGCGATATGGTGGAAATTACAGCTACCGTTATTTTTACCGGTAACACCAGCATGCACATCGCTATTAATGTGCAGGCAGGTAATCCGCGTCATAAAGAAAGGGTAAAGACCACCCATTGTGTGATGGTATTTGCGGCAGTGGATGATAATGGCAAAACAGTATCTGTTCCTAAATGGGTTCCTGAAACACCCGCGGCTATTGATATGGAGAATTATGCCAAAAAGTTAATGGCACTGAGACAGAATATTGAAGATGAAATGAAACCACACATGTAAGCGTGGTTTCATTTACCCCCACAGCAAGCACCCTTATTGCATATCATAGATCGCGAAGGTGCTTACAAAAGCAGGCGGGGTTGTTGTAGTAGTAGCTACGTTAACGATCTTGTATTTACCGCCGCTTGTGGCTGTAGTACTAAAAAGTGACTGAGGAAGTATTCTGCCATAGGCTGAACTGGCGGTTGCTCTTAGATCTCCAATCAGTAAGGTATCTGTTGCGGCATCATAGGCTCTTATGTATAGCGCTTGTGAGGAAGTTTGAGATTGATCTGAAGAGGATGTCCATCCGGGAGGCCTTTTAGGATAACGCGACTTGAGAAAATCAACAGGATCGCTTAGTTCACCAAACGGTACATTTCTTAACACAATGGGCAATGTATCGAATTTTTGGGATGAGGAGGAGATAAACAGCGGAGCAAAGAAACGGAAATTCACCTTTCGGCCCACCCCTCCTATCTTAACATTATTCAATAATTGAAACCGGTTACTGTCAATCGACACACTGGAAGTCTCCTTGGAATTATAGAATTTTGCGTAGTTAAGCGCATCGACAATAAAGATGGTAAAATCATTGTTACGCGAAGGCACAAATGTAGTGTCGAGCAACAAAGAATCCGATGACTTCCTTTTTATTTGCAGGGTCATTTCTTTATCTGATAATAATATTCTGTGATTCAGACTATTGCCGGAAAGCAAAGAATCTACGTTAACTCCATCTAACGTTACAGTTACCGTGGGAGCCTTTGCCACTAACCTGTAATTGACAGAGATATTACCGTATGCGTAATTTTCAACAGGCGTGCCGTTATCTTTCCGGCAAGCGAAGGTGAATAAACCTAAAGCGATCAGATAAAGAAAATAACTTTTTTGCATGAAATGTTTGTTTTATTAAAAGAGGTTAATGGATACCGCAGTATCCATTAACCAATGATAAAATTGACTATCGAAAGCTTACATTAATTAATATCTTACCCAGCCACCGAAGTCTAAACCGAGTGCCCAGTTTTCAGTTCCGAAAGCACCGATGTAATCAACCTGAGTGAAAGAGAAAGCATTGCAACCATCTGTAAAGCAACCAGCCCATGTAGCGCCCAATGCAGGAGAACCTTCCTGTGGTAAAGCAAAGTCAGCCTGAGTGCGGTCGAACGGAGCGTTTAACAGGATGTCAGCATTAGGATCAGCACCAGTGAAACCGTGGTTAGAAGCATCTGGTGCCCATGTGCCAGCAGGAGATTCTGTCTTGAATGGTTCGTCATATGCATGAACCAGGTTGTTCTGGAAGCAGGAAGTACCGGCAGCCAGCGCACCCTGAGTAGCAGCACCGTCAAGAGATACACCCCATTTCCAACCCATGTAGATAGAGTTAGCCAGACGGAAAGCGGAGTTTCTTCTGAGGTGAGCAGCTCTTCCATAAAACCCTGTACCAGAAGGCGCCATATTGGTGTTATGAGCCAAAGTGCTGTTTTCCTGGCCAATCAGGGTCAGGTTAGAGATCTGTGGAGTTGTTTGAGGAGTGGCTGTAGATCCGGCAGCATCGTTATCAGACTCCTGACCGTTAGACGCACTGAAATCAGCACGGGTAGGATCAGAGATACCCATAGCAAACTGGATGTGACCTGAAAAACCGAAATCAGTATCGAACATATCGTCCAGCGGATCGATGGCCAGCAAGTGAGTAGCATTTACTGTACCGCCAAACCACTCGAACGCATCGTCGTTTGATTTGTATGATTCGATATAATCCAGGATGGTTCCGCTACCTACGCCACCCAGGGTAAGACCATTGATCTCATTGTTGGGGCTTAAAGCGTAACCAGCATACTCGATACGTACATAACGCAGGATACCTGAGTTATCATTACAATCAGTACCACCATAGTGTGCATCAGCAGGTGGGTTGTCAGGAATACCTTCGATCTGGGGGTTATCTTTGTTCACAGGTGCTTTACCCAATAAAATTACCCCAGCCCAGTCTCCTGATTGAGGAGCGCTGTCCCAACGGTAAGAGGTGAACACGATTGGACATTCTGGATTTCCATCGGCGATCAGCTTTGAACCGCGGGTGATAACAAGGCCACCACCAGGTTGGCCGTTTGCACCTGGATCTCCTTCAATACGGGCACCGGCCTGAATGGTCAACGTAGCATTATTAGATACATATACCAGCCCGCTTAAATGGATCTCTTTAGCACTGCTCAGGTACAGATCAGAAGTAATTACACCAGTAAGCGTAGTGTCGCCTGCGCTTCCGGGCGTAGGTCCGCATTCAGCCAGGATACCAGCTGATAATTTTGGATCTACATCTTTGTTGATGCCTTTTTTACAGGCATACAATCCCAGCGTAGTAGCCGCAGCCACTGTCATTGCGCTTAAAAGGATCTTGTTCCGTTTCATGGTTTAATGATTGTGTTTAATGTTTACTGATTGTGTTTAATTTATGTTCTAAATATTACCGGTAATCATTTATTAAAAAGTGTAACTCAATACAATTCCAGCAGTGCGCCCGGGCGATAACTTTTGGATCAGCAGGTCATGCTTCTGATACAGCAGATATTTATTGGAATAATCACCATTTTGTGCACGGGCATCCTCTTCTGTTGTTTTACCACGGTTCGCATAAATAAGATTGCTTTCCTGCAACAGGTTGCTTAAATTGAGCTTTACCTCGGCACGTTGTTTCAAAAAGCGGGCAGCGATCTGTGCATCCAGCGAGCGCATAGGTTTTTCAAATTGTGAGTTAACGACATCCTGCTCATAGATCACCATCCGGTTTGATATGGTGTTGTAACTGATACTGATGTGCAGCAATTTATCGTTGTAATACAAACCGGCATTGCCCACATAATTACTTTGTCCCATCAATGGTCGTTTTTCTTCTTTGCCAATGATCTGCTCTGGCACCACTTTATCACCTTCTATGCGGTTGGTAGTTTCCTGCATAGGCGTTACCTTGCTGTTCAACGCGGTGAAATTGCCATAGATAGTCAGGTTCCTGATAACAGGTACATCGATAAATGCCAGGGTTTTGCGCACTTCCACTTCTATACCATAGTTATGGCTTTTATAGTTATTGCGCAGGGTGTAAACGCTATTCGATGCCATCTTATAGATCTCCATGGGGTACTTTATATCTTTATAAAAGAACGAACCCGAAACAATTTCACCAGCGCCCGGGTACCATTCCAATCTTACATCATAATTGTTCAGGGTGGTTGAATGCAGCAGGTCGGCGCTGTAAGTACCTCCTAATTCAAAATCGTATTCTCTGAAATAAGCCATTTCCCTCAGATCCGGCCTGATGATGCTTTTTGAATAGGCAGCGCGGGCATTCATGCGTGGCGTAACGTTGTAAGTAAGGTTGGCCGAAGGGAATAACTTCCAGTTCTTTTCCCGGTTGTACAACGCGCTGAAATCATTGATGCCACTGCCCCTGCTATCTTTAATATTTTGTATAATGGCGTCCAGCGTTTGGTTGGATTTGTTCATATCAAAATATTCAGCCCTTACGCCCCATACCAACCTCCATTTACTGGCAATCCGGTTGTCGAACATGCCATAAAAAGCATGTAAAGAAGCAGTGCGGTTATAATCATCGCCATAATCTGGAATAAAATTTTTACCACCTCCATATTCAGGGGAGAACAAATTTGGCAAAGAAGGATAAGATTTTATAACACTCCCATCTACCTGATCGCCTAAAAGCGCCACATAAAAGTTCCGGTCCTTTTTCCAGCCGGCATATCCCGCTTTAAAAATATTCTTTGTTATCCCAAGGGTAAAAGGCGCCGAGGCATTTACATCCCAACTCAGGTTCTTCTCTTCTGCTTTTGTGTACATCCGCAGCATGCCTGTGTTTACCAACTCCGGAGAATACTGCGTTACTGTAAAATCATTGTGTGGTAATTCAAAACTATCCGGCACCGTTTTCCACAGCGCAACGTGATTATCTGGCCGCTCCCTTTTTACATAGGTATAATTACCTGACCAGTTTATTTTAATGCCTTTTTCGCCAATAGCATGTTCCCCTCTTAACTGGCTTTGCCATAAACCGGTTTGCTGTACTTTTTCTATCAAGGCCCGGCTGTTACCACCCAAATTTACATGCGTACCACTTCCAAAATTTGTCTGCTCATCCAACAGTGTTGTAAACAAATTCTGCCAGCTTATTTTATGCTTTTTGGTAGTATAGCCAATAGCCAGCACACCACCCATATTGGTTGCAAACACATCCTGGTTTGCACGCAGGTAATAATCTGTACTATCAGCATTAGAGAGGTTTTCAAATCCAAATCGTTGGGTAACCAGGCCGTTTATGGTTTGCGTATTCCGGTAGCTGAGCGAAGCCAGTACCCCTATTCTTCGATCGGCCAGCTTACCTGTTTTGAATACATGACCTACCGATACCTGGTAGTTTTGTGAAGGCCTTGCTTTGTAATAATACGGCTGCCAGTTATTGGTAAGCACGGCATTATCTTTATTGGCATCTTTATATGCTCTTATATCAGCCAGGCTGTTCCAGTCTTTTTTACCATATAAATACCGGTGTGAAGCGTAATTGCCCCAGTAGCCCTTATTACCATCCCGCTCAAAGGTGAGCATATCTTTACCGGAAGTCTGGTCGTTTATAGAAGTACCAGCCGTAAGGGTAATAAAATTTTCAGAAGGGATACTTTTAGTCTCCACCATTACCAGGCCGCCACCAAATTCCGCACTCATATCAGGGGTTATCGACTTGGCCACTACAATATTGTCCACCATATTGGAAGGAATGATATCAAAGGAGAACTGTTTACGGTTCAATTCGGTACTGGGCATTACCTGGCCATTCAGCAAAGCCTGGTTATACCGCTCGCTCAATCCGCGTACTACCACATATTTATTGTCTACCGACGACACGCCGCTTATCCGCCGGATGGACTCGCCAAGATTTTTATCCGGGGTAAGGCTGATCTGTTCTGCACTAATACCATCCCCAATGGAAGCACTGTTCTTTTGGCGTGAATATAAAGAGGCTACGGTTTCTTTACGGGCAGTGGTAGCTGTTACTACTACGCCAGCCAGTTGTCCTTTTTGCCGTTTAAGCGTTACATTCAAATCAAAGAGCTGATTTTCTTTTACCTCTATATCAGTAACATTTTTTGATTCGTACCCTGCTGAACTTACCGCAACTACATATCGCCCTTTTGGCACACTAATGGTAAATACGCCACTAACGTTGCTAGTAGTAACTGCATCACTGACCTTAATATTGACGCCAACTACGGGATCACCGTTCTCTCCATCGATGATCTTTCCTGAAATGATGGCGGGTTTCACCGTTAGTTTGGGGACTGTTTCGGGTATAGGCCCCGATTTGAGCGCTATATTGTTACCGGTAACAATAGATTGTATACCATAGTTTTTTTGTAATTCATTCAGCACCTGCTGCACGGTAGCCTTTTTCCATTTTATCTTCTTAAATACTATCCCATTCATCTCCTCGGAATTGAACGTTAACGTGTAGCCGGTCTGTTTTTCAATTTCTTTTAATGCTTCACTCGCTCTTACCTCACTGGCTTCGTACGTAACCATGGGGCCATTGTTCTGGGCCATTGTAACCTGAAAAAATAGCAGTAGACTAATGACAATACTTAATGTTGACAGGGCACTATAAGCCCCTGCGGGTAATTTTATTTTCATACCTCGTTACTAGATTTATTTTGGAGTTAAAAGAATTAAGGGAAATGCATCAGTTACATCGTCATACAATTTCTTTACAATGGAGAATTATCTTGTCTCTAACAAGTAAGTATTATTACGGATCTTACGCGCTGAAAAATTACAGACAAAGCCAAGCTGTGATAATATCTGTGGCATCGTCATTTGCTTATAACAGGCTGTTACATGTTTATACCCTGACATCTTCACAGAGTCAAATTGAATTACCTGGTTATATTGGCGCTCTATGCGGTGTAGCGCAGTAAGCAATGGAACGTCGTTTAACACCAGGCCGTTCTCTATCCAAACCCTTGAATCAGGAACACGAAATTCCCTGATGGTAATGTCTTCGCTGTTTTTATTAAAAGTGGCCATTTGGCCGGGTGATAAATACTGAGGTGTTTGCGCTTTCCCGTTGCCGTTTTCCCTGCTGCCTATGCGCACTTTGCCTCTTTGCAGGCTTACCTTTATAGTAGGCTCATTTTCGTAAGCTTCCACATTAAATTCAGTACCCAATACAGTAGTGGTCATATTTTCGGTACGTACTATAAAAGGGTGAATGCTATCATGCGCTATTCTGAAATAAGCTTCGCCTTTCAGGTCAACCATTCGCTCCTGATGGCGGGTAAAATTTTCCTGGTAGTGCAATACAGCATACGACCTTAACCATATTACTGAACTATCCGGCAAAGTAACCCGTAACAAATTGCCACTCTTATTGCTTACTTCACGCCAGGCTATTGCAGGTACGGTTTTACCCGCAGGCTTATAAAATACCCAGCCGGCTATTATTATAGCACCTGCAATTACTGCTGCAGCCATCCATCTATATAGGCGGGGAAACCCTTTTTTCGTTTGCAGGGGAACAACCAGGCCCTGCCGGGGTTCTTCTTTTATTCCATGCTGCTCAAAATATGTCAGCATTTGCTGTTTTATTCCGGCCGGCATTGGCTGTTGCGTTGCCTGCCGGATCTCTTCCAGCATAGCCTGATCAAAAAAGGTCCCATCCTCCTCCATCCATTGCATCACCTGCCGTATTTCTTCGGAAGAAGCCTGTCCTCGCAGCATTTTCTTATACAGTTCCAATTTCATTTACTGTGGTATATAATAAGCACGTTTTATAAAAGCGGAAGGATACGTGCCATGTAACCCTTAACAGTTTGGTAATATTGAGTAAATGAGCGGGATAAGGATCACTAAACGACAGATGTGTAGAAAGGCAATTATTAAAGGCATCACCTGCCGCAAAAGCTGCAAACTCAATCGCATTTGTTTTTTAACGTCGGCTATGGTAAGATTAAGCTGTTCGGCTACTTCTTTATGAGAAAGCCCTTCCTGGCGTACTAACTGGAAAACTTTCCTGCGCTTTTCCGGCATCTGGGACAGGGTGTTGAGCAACTGGCGTTGCCTGTCGCGCAAAAAAAGCATTTGTTCCCCTTGAGGCTCGTCCGTCATGCCTTCCATCCGCTGTGCTATGGAAAAATGCAGGCGGCTACGGCTTTGTTTTTTCCTGTAATCGTCTGTAAGCAGGTTTTTTATGTAGGTAACAAGCAGGGGGAGCAGGTCTGCATCGGTATCTATTGTCTGAATGTTTTCCCATAGCCGCAGAAAACATTCCTGAACAATATCCTTAGCGGTTGTTTCATCGCCGGTTAACTTAAGCACATAGTAAAACAATCCGTCTCCATAGCGAGCAAAAATTTCATGAAATTGCTGGTAAACAGTCTTGCTATTATCCACTTGTCCGGATTTGCGGCAAAAATAAAGCCCTGAATTTTTAACATCTTTCACAGCTTGCTCATTTAATGATTTGTTAAAGCCACTTTCTTAAGACCTGATCTAATTTTTCAATTCCCATTGACTTACATATTGCTGTTCTGCGGAGCGATATACTGGAATTACAGGCAATGCCGTTATTGAACTACGTAAATTTCTAAAAGTATCCGGCAGATTATTGCCGTAAATTTTTTGCAGGGCGCTGTTCACCAATGGGTCCTGAACAGAACCGAAAGGATACAGCGGAACCTGGGCCATATCACTCACTGCCTGCTGGGGCGCAATACCTTTATCGTACCCACCCTGGTTATCCTTGTTAAACAGTTTATATATAATAGGCTGTATTTTCCATTCCACTTTGCGGGGGGTGTGCTGATCTTCTACCAGCAAAGAGGCTTCATCTTTACCAGCCGTGGTTTCCCCTACCTGAACAACTTCTACAAAAGGTTTCAGGTTATTCACTAAAAGTTCTGATGCAGACAAGGTAGCGCCAGTGGTTAATATAAAAACCCGTTGTAATGACAACCGGTAGGGTAAAAGGTCATTAAACTGCCGCCCTGTTGCGTTGCCGGATGTATTGAGCACGGCCTGCGTACTGCGTGGTTTTGTTCCTTCATGGCTGTTGCCTTTATAGATAACAAAGGCGCCATCGGCCGTAATGTTTTTGGCTATCATAGCGCACAACTTGGCACAGGAGGGTACGCTACCACCGGCATTGTACCGGAGGTCAATAATCAACTCATTTACATTGGCTTGTTTTAGCTTACCAAAGGCCTGCAACAGGGATGCATCATAATATTCATCAAATGAATTATAGAACAGGTAGCCTGTTACTATGCCGCCAGCAGAAAAAGTGCGTACCAGGCGAACGGCATTCTCTGCACTGTAGCGTTTTTTTATAGTGATGGCCTGCTGGGCGGTCCAGGTGTTATTCGTATAAGTAGCAGGCGTTAGTGTTACCTGGCTACCGGTTTTCAATTGTTTTATAACAGTGTTCATATTGCCGTCGTTGATATCGACGCCATTTACCCGGGTAAAATAACTACCTCTTTGTAAACCAGCGGCATCGGCGCCCCCGCCCGCATTTACCAGGCTAACTACACCAATATAACCCTGATAGCCAGTTGCTTTTACCAAAGCATATTGAAAACCATAAGTAAAATAAGTGGTAGAAGGTGAAATTACATCACGGCCATTGGCAATCCAGGAATAACGGTCCTGGTCAGAAAGCAGGCTGGCAAAAAACTGGTCGGTTGGTAAGGAATAATCCGGCCTGGCTGGCATTTTATCGCCCCAGTAATAGTAACGGCGCATACTATCGAGTACCCACCGGTTAATAATACCCAGTGAATCGGCAGGGACAGGATCGGTTATCACGTCGTGCTTGCTGCAACAGATAAAGGCAACCGAAAAGAAAGCTGATATAGCTATCCGGGATAAGTGTTTCATTCTGTTCCGTCATTATACTGATGGGTAATAAATTTAGCAGGCTTTGCTGATTAATAGTTCACCGGTAATAAATTATAAAAAACAGGTATGGATAACGGAAAGTGTGGAATAAAATATATAAATGACTGTATTGCTTCACAATAGTGACAGTTTAGGGAAGCAAAAGTAAATGCATTTTCAGCACCTTTTTTACCATTATTTTATAAATACATAACATGTGTTTCATATTAAAATAATGTAATCTTCATTTTATTAAGCACTAAAAAAGCGCCGCGATGCGAATCGGGG
Organism: Niastella sp.; assembly: GCF_045805085.1. Classification (NCBI taxonomy): domain Bacteria; kingdom Pseudomonadati; phylum Bacteroidota; class Chitinophagia; order Chitinophagales; family Chitinophagaceae; genus Niastella; species Niastella sp. Next base: position 2,728 of record NZ_JBJMLX010000395.1, on the reverse strand, counting down.
CGCTTACTTTATTATATAAATAATTTATTTCAATGCATTCTTTAACTCTTGAGCAGCATAACGAATAGCAGATTTCGTTTCGGGTATATGTGACAGCGGGTTCAGCATACCATAATCATGGATCATTCCCAAACAGCGGATCAACGTCACAGGCACCCCGGCCTGATTCATTTTTCTTGCATACGCTTCGCCTTCATCACGTAAAACATCGTTCTCGGCAGTTTGCACCAGGGCCGGCGGCAGTCCTTTTAACTGATCGAGCGAAGCCCGTAAGGGCGAAGCAAAAATATCCTGGCGATGCGTATCGCTGGTAGTATAATTATCCCAGAACCAGATCATCATGTTACGGGTAAGGAACCGCTCATTGGCATATTGATGATATGAATCCGTATCGAAGCTGGCATCGGTAACCGGCCACAACAAAACCTGGAATTGTAATTCCGGCCCTTTCTTCTCTTTACACATCAACGCCACTACTGCCGCCATATTACCACCTAGGCTATTACCCGCCACGGCCAGTTTCTTTCCATTTACATTGATGTCCGCACCATTCTCCGCCACCCATTTGGTAGCCACATAAGCTTCGGTAATGGCCACCGGGTATTTGGCTTCAGGCGATGGCGTGTATTCTACAAACACGGCCGCCATCCCGGAATGCACTACCAGGTCGCGCACCAGGCGTTGGTGAGTAGGAAAATCACCCAGCACCCAACCGCCGCCATGGAAGAACATAAACGCCGGCAGTTCCTCATCCACTCCTGCAGGACGCACCACAAACAACTTAACCGTAAGCCCGTCCTGGGTAATTGTTTTTTCCATCACGTCAATGCCCGAGAGGTCTACAGACACCGATCTCTGAGCGCCTATCAGCACCTGGCGGGCAGCCTCCGGCGTCATCGTTTCCATCGGTTTTCCGTCACCACTGTTCAGTTCTTTCAAAAATGCTTTTGTTTGAACCTCAATAGAAGGATCGGTAGCATAGCTTACTACTTCAGCTGTAATTGACATGTCTGTTGGTTTTGAATGTTAAGTAAGTAAAATGCCTGTTGTGCATGGAAGTGGTAGCGGTTGACAAAAGTACCATATTCTGGTGAAGCGGCAAGGCAGAAGGCAGAGGGCAGAAGGCAGAAGGCCCTCCTACGCTAAAGCTTGCGCCTCCGCTAAAGCTTCGGCGCCACGCGGACGGCGGGCAAGACAGATCGTTCGCGGCGACTGTGAAACTTGCAACCTGCAACCAGACACATTTCCGTTCAAAACCGTTACAGGAGCGGTATCCGATCAGTGCCCTGAGATGCCCATTTCGTCGTTTTTGGCAAAATTCAAAAATGCACATTATTAATTTACAGGAAAATACATAAAGCTGATATAAATATTAAATCCGAGTACAGAGAGATTTTACATTTACAAAACAAATAGAGCGCAACACAGCGATTCAACAAGCACACTAACGGTTACATTTAGTCTTACCCTGATAGACCAAGAGGCAACAATATCACATCAGTTCACACACCTTAACCTACATTATGAAAAAACAAACACGTGCAACGATCGATCAGAATAAAATAATAAAAGCCAGGGATATCATTGACCAGGAATACTACAAACCGATAACGCTGGAATACCTCAGCCGGCGCGTGGGCATGAGCCCGAAGAAGCTGGCCACCGCTTTTCCCAAAAGATATTATCAAAGTGTGCAGCAATACCTGACCATGTCGCGTGCATTGAAAGGCATGCAGTTATTACTCGAAACCCAACTACCTATCTATGAAATAGCCTGGGAAACCGGCTATGATGTTACCCGGCCATTCTCTTATCAGTTTAAAAGGATTACCGGTCGCGCGCCATCCGTCTGGCGAAAAGTACAGCTTAGCAATCCTCCCGGAACAGTCCCCTATATTATGCTCAACCGCTAGAACTTCCCGAACCAGCGACGCAACCAACATACAGTTTCCACCCTGCGAAACAGGCGATGGTATGCATTATCTATCATTAAAATGTTTCTTCATCTTTGATCCTAATCAATTTCCTGTATACTTACCCTTCTTCAACAAATTAAATCCTATAAATTCAGTAACTTCCCCTATCCGACCAGGATATACTACTCACGGTTAAGTATTCGAAGAAACCACTCTGGTTAGTTAGCCAATTGCCGCTATTGGCTTAACTTTTAAAATTTACAAACAACATCATGCTATTTGAAATGGAAAAGCCTGGTGAAAAGAAACCAGTGCTCAATGACATCAGGATCAACGACGAAATATACGACGTCGTCGATTGGTTTTATCCCCGCCGCGGTTTCGTGCAGGTACTGCAACTGTACATGGGTACTAATGATATTATGAAAATTATGAACTGCAGTTATGATGATGCTCTTACCTTGTACTATGAGATCCGCGATTACTTTGGAGATAGATCCATGCGTATTTTAATTCCCCATTTTTGCCATTATGCAGGAATTGATGAACTATGGGTGCACCTTTTCATAACATCATTGAAAAAACGTATATCGATACCACCCAGTCAAACAAGCGCTGAGCCATCAGATGATGATCCATTTGCCGGAGAAGAACGGATAAAACTTGCGCAGGCCATCGAGAATATGAAGCATGGAAAAATGGATAATCTGGAAACCCGACGTGAACGGGCCAGGCAATGGAAGCTGTTAAACAACAAGGGAGAAAAGCACGCTAAACGGCATGATAATTTCCGGGTAGTCATTTATTCCGAT
>NZ_JBJMLX010000394.1:0-5665 GCF_045805085.1 Niastella sp. | reverse complement strand
TGCTGAAAACTATCCTGAAACAGAATATTATAAAACCGATGATCTGCTTACCCAACTGGGTATAGGCGAGGCGCTGATTACAGCCCTGAACGAAAAAGGCATTCCCACCCCACTGGTGCACACGATGCTGGTGCCGCCCCGTTCACGCATGGATGTATTGACGGATGCAGAAATTGATACGCTGGTCAATCAATCAAAACTGGTGAAGAAATACGCCAATGACGAGAACCGGGAAAGCGCCTGTGAAATATTGACCGCAAAATTGAACGAAGCCGCTCAAAAATCAGAACAGCAGGCAGAAGAAAAACCAGCCAAAGCCTCGAAGAAAGAAGAAAAATCAACGTTGGAAAAAGTACTGGAAAGCCCGGTCACCAAACAAATAGGACGCACTGCCGCCAATGTTATTACCCGCAGTTTATTGGGTGCATTGGGTTTGGGTGGAAGGAGCTCATCACGCAAAAAATCAGGCAGCTGGTTTTAACAAGGCCTGATTGCAGCAATCATAACCGTATCTTCTATTGTTACACAAGTCCCAACCATACGTCATGACCCATGACAGGGATGTTTATTCTTTAACCTAAAATAACAATTATGAAGAAATCACTTTTATTGGTTGCCTCAACAGCCATCCTTTTTGCGGCCTGTCAATCCAATGCCAACAAAACGGCAGAAGGAACGGACAACAAGATGTCAGACTCCACCAGGATGGAGAACAAAGCGGAACGCAACAAGAAAATAATCATGGCCAGTTATGATGCTATGGGCTCTCACAATGTAAACGACATGCTGAAAGACTGCTCGGCTGATTGTGTTGATTATGGCGATGGCAGTATGCCGCCTATTAAGGGAAAGGATAGTATCGCTAAAATGTTAAATACAATGATGAGTGCTTTTCCCGACTACAAAGGCAGCGACCTGAAGTATGTGGCCGATGGTGATTGGGTGATGGTTTGGGGTGACTGGTCGGGCACCTGGAAAGGTGATTTCATGGGCATGAAGCCGACCAACAAATCGTTTAAGATGAAAGATGTGGATATTTTCAAACTGAACGATGCAGGTCAGATCGTTGAACACCACAATGTACAATCGCCCAATATGATGATGATGCAGGTAGGAGCGGCCATGCCGGGTAAAATGATGCCGGGTAAAAAATAAATCTCCTTTATAATAGGTGGGTGCTTCGCAAGCCAGCGGAGGCTCACCTTTTTTATTAGGCCGGTTTCACATATCCCTCTTTGTCGACGTAGATCTTGTTTTCAGATTGCAGAAAGTCGAGCACTTTATATAGTTTGTCTTTTTTTATCCCGGGTAATTGCTGGGGTAATACTTCACTAAGTACAGGCCGCTGGCGAATGATGGTGAACACCGATTGAGTTATGATATTAAATTCATCGGCAGAAAGCCCATGGTCTTTCAGTTTCAGGCAATTGTCGCAAATGCCGCAGGGCTTCGTTTTATCATCACCGAAATAAGCAGCAATATATTGACTGCGGCACTGTTTACCCGCATGAATATATTCCAGCATCTTGTTGATGCGTTCAATAAACTGTTGCTTTCTTTTATCATAAGCAGCCATGTTGAAGCGCAAGGTTTCTGCCCTTACCCGGTTCAGCAAAAGATACAGTTGCGGACTATCCTTTTTAGGGATATATTCTATGATGGCGTTGGCATGTAGCCTTTTCAGATCGTTTATAATATCTGCTTCTTCTCTTCGCAGTAAATAGGAAATGCTTTTTTCATGGATGTTAACCGGCATATCGAAAATGCCTTCGTACGTACGCAGCAATGTCTTTATAACAGGTTCCAGTTTCGGGTTATCAGTCTCGAACTGATATAACCAGCTTTTATTGGTTACAAACTGAATACGAGAGGGTAAAAATATCTGTTCACTATACGAAACCCAGCCTTCCTGTTCCAATGCTTTTATGGCGTAGATGGCCAGGTGAATATCCAGCTTGAATTTTTTTACAAAGTCAGTGAAGTCGAAATTATAGTAGTTACCTTCTCCGGAACCGGCAGGTATTTGCAAATAGTTCATCAGGCCTTCATACACCAGTCGAATGCTTTCGAGGGTGGGGAAGCGGATATCGGGTAATTTTAGTAGCTCATCCAGTTCTTTGTGATCGTATAATAATACGGCGTATGATTTCTTTTCATCACGTCCGGCGCGACCGGCTTCCTGGTAATAATTTTCCAGGCAGTCGGGCACATCGGCATGTACTACTACGCGCACATCGGGTTTATCGATGCCCATCCCAAAGGCATTGGTGCAAACGATGGTGCGAATAGTGTTATTGATCCAGGCAGCCTGTTTGCGCATTCTTTCTTCCTGTTGCAAACCCGCGTGATAAAAGTCGGCTGTAATGCCATGCATGTTCAGCAGATCGCTGATCTCTTTGGTTCGTTTACGGCTTTTGCAATAAACGATGCTACTGCCGGTTACTTTCTGTAGTATCTCGGTGATCTTGTTGATCTTTGAATCAACGGTAAAAACGCTGTATGATAAATTCGGCCGTTCAAACGAGCGGCTGAAGATCGAAGGATTTTTAAAAAGAAGTTTCTCGCAAATATCTTTTTGCACTGCCGGGGTAGCAGAAGCCGTAAGCGCCAGTATTGGAATGCCGCGCAGTTCTTCGCGTAAGGAGGCGATGCGTAAGTAGGGGGGTCTGAAATCATATCCCCATTGAGAAATACAATGTGCTTCATCAACAGCGATCAGGTTAACATCAAGGGCAGGGAGGTATTCCAGGAACAATTTAGTTTCTAACCGCTCCGGTGAAACGTATAAGAATTTGCAATTGCTGCTGGTAGCCAGTTTAAATATGTGGATCACTTCTTTGCGGCTCATGCCTGAGTAAATTGCAAAAGCCGTAATGCCTTTTTTACGCAGGTTGTCTACCTGGTCTTTCATCAATGCGATCAGGGGACTTATCACCAGACACAATCCTTCCTTTGCCATCGCCGGCACCTGAAAGCAAAGAGATTTACCCCCACCCGTTGGCATCAGGGCCAATGAGTCCTTACCATTCAGCACAGCATTGATGATCTCTTCCTGCAGTGGACGGAAGGTGGTATGCCTCCAGTAGTTTTTTAGTATTTGATGAATGCTCATTGGTTTGTGTGGTGATTGGTAGTACGGTGATGCCTATCTCGGCAATCGGCAATCGTGAATCGGCAATATCTCAATTTTCGAAATCTACTCCAATCAGCGACCTATCATTTTTGTAAGCATTTGAAAGCATCTGATCATCAGGTCTCCAAGCTTACCCTGTTCTTCCTTAATTATATACTTTAGTTCAACCGCAATATCTAATGCGGCATCAATTTCAATAAGAGACCCTCTGGCTATTTCATAAAATCTTTTTCTTTCTGCATTGGATTTTCTCGATGCCCCTTCTGCTATGTTTAATTGTATCGATAGAGCAGCTCTTCTTATTTGTGATACCATATTAAACCGTTCTTCTCCAGGCAATGTTTTGGTTAATTGATAGCAAGTATATACAAATTGTTTTGAGACTGTATATATGTCTAATTGTTTATGGTCAAGCTGTAAAAACATGGCATTAAATTTTAATGCCAAACTATGAAATTCCTTGTGATAATTACCGATTACTACCGGCTAAGTAGAACCTATTGCCGATTCACGATTGCCGATTGCCGACAAACGTTTGCCGAATGCTGCTTAATCCACTCAAGCTACTTTCTTAACAAACAGCCTCACCGAATTCGCCGCCAGCACCACATCACTCAACCCCATTACTAGCGCACCAAAAGTAGGTGTGAGCAATCCAAATCCGGCAACTGGAATAGCAATGATATTGTAAATAAATGCCCAGAAAAGATTTTGTTTGATGGTAAGGAACGTATGACGGCCAAGGCCCAACGCAAGGGGCAGGTTTTTAATACCGCTGTTCATCAAAACCACATCGGCGGTTTGCATAGCTATTTGCGATGCTTCGCTCAATGAAATACCAATGGTTGCTTTTGCCAGCGCGGGCGCATCATTGATGCCATCACCTACCATAGCGGTTGGTCCTTGTAAGGTGAGGTCTTCAATGACAGCCATTTTTTCTTCGGGCTTTTTTTCTGCTATCACTTCATCGATGCCCAACAGATTGGCCAACTGGCGGCATTTGCTCAGGCGATCGCCACTTAACAGAATAGTGCGAATATTACGGTGGCGAAGGTATTGTACTATAGAAATTGCTTCAGGTCGTACTTCATCTCTCACATCTATCGTGCCCAGCAACTTCCCGTTCCTGATGATATATACATTATGCGTATCGTCGGTGGTTAATGCCATGGCAGTTTCAAACGAACCTGCTATATATGTGTCGCCGGTTGCGGTAGTGGCGATCATGCCAATGCCTTTTTTCTCCTCTATTTTAGCCCAACGCATGGCGTCCTTTCGTTTCCAGCTAAGGGTTATACACTGGGCAATAGGATGGTTGGAATATTTTTCCAACGAAAAAGCAATGTGTTTGAATTCTTCAACAGTGATGGAATCAGATTCGAGCCGGTAATCAGACACTTCAAACCGGCCGGTAGTAAGCGTACCGGTTTTATCAAACACCACTTGTTTTATGGTCTTGAAGAGTTCGAGGCTTTTGGCATTGCGGAACAACACGCCGTTTTTAGCGGCTCTGCCAAGTCCGACGGCAATAGCGGCAGGCGTGGCCAGTCCCATGGCGCACGGGCAGGCAATTACCAAAATGGCTATGCTGCGCATCAGGGCGATGGTGAGGTCATGTAGAATGAGGTAGTTCACCACAAAGGCAACTACGGCAATAGCCAATACCAATGGAACGAAGATGGCGCTGATCTTATCGGCCAGTTGTTGTACCGGCGGCTTTTCGCTTTGCGCCTGTTTTACCAGGTTGATGATATTGGAAAGCACCGAATCCTTTGCTTCGGCAGTCACCTGGGCTCTCAGAATGCCATCAACGACAATGCTGCCACCGATCAGTTTATCTTTCCCTTTTTTATGAATGGGTGAACTCTCACCGGTGATAATCGCTTCGTTAACGGTAGCTTCACCTGATAATATTTTACAATCAACCGGTACCTGTTCGCCACTTTTAATGAGAATCAGATCGCCGGAACGCAGTTGCGTATTCTCCATTGGGAAGATGATCTCCTCGTGATTTTCATCAAAGGCGATCATATTGGCCATCATTTTTTGTGATCTGGCCAGGCTGTTCAGGGCCCGCTGGGTAGATTGTATGGAGGCATCTTCCAGAAAATTACCCAGGAACACCAGGGTAATGATGGAAGCGGTGGTTTCAAAAAACAGGTATTGAGGGCCCAGGTTCATGAGGGCGCCGGTTATACTATATACAAATGCGGCAGTGGCGCCAATAGTCACCAGCACATTCATATTGGGCATGCGGTTACGAATGCTTTTTATGGCGCTACGGCCAAAAAAGTCCATTCCCACAATATAAACAGGTAAACAAAGACCCAGCTGTACCCAGGGATCCATCAATAAGTGAATATGTACCCACTTATCCAACATATGCAGCATCAGCGGCAGGGTAAAGATCAGGCAGAATAAAAAGCGTTGTTTGTGGGAGGCAAATAGTCGCTTGCGCTTTTGGGAACCGGGCACTTCGTCATTTTGAACGGTATAACCCAGCGATTCTATGCCTTTGATGATCTGTTGTTC
>NZ_JBJMLX010000393.1:0-34886 GCF_045805085.1 Niastella sp. | reverse complement strand
GAATTTCTGTTCTTTTGCCGCTTTCAGTTCTTGACGAAGTAAAGTCAGTTGCAATTCTTGCACGTAATTTCAGATCATCGATGATCTGCCAGTTATTGGTAAGGCTGGCAATTACACGGTTGCTGTATTCATCTTCATTATATTCTTTTACGCGCCACAGATAATCTGCTATATCACTTTTGAAACCGGGATATATAATATTTTCCCCGGGTGTCAGACTTTGACCGCCGGCTCCTGATACGAACTTATAGCCCCGGCTTGTTTTATATCTCGCCTTATACCAGTCGGCATTGTCGAACCGGCTCATCATACCCGTGAAATTGTTCATTAAACGGTCGATGCTGTAAGGACGGTTTTCGGTTTTCTGGTTTATATAATTGACCATCACATCTGTAGAAAACCTTTTGTTCAGCTTGAAGCTGCTGTTAAAATTTGCAATGTTCTTTGCATTGTTGGCACCCAGACTAATTCCTTCATTGGTTTGACGGGTGAAAGAAAAACGCACATTGGAATTTTCGGTGGAATGCGACATTGAAATGTTAACGCTTGAGTTATGCGCTGTTCTGAACAATCCTTTGTAGTTATTTTTCTGCGCTTCATAAGGTCTTATAATACCATCCCAACCCATTGTAGGCTTGCCGTCGAATTTAGGCCCGAAGTTGATGGTATGACCTGTTGTACCTCTTGTTTCTTTAATACCATCTCCATCCAGATCATAATATAAAAAACCGGTAGAATCCTGTCCGGCATTACTCACAAATATAGGAGCGCCCGGCCCTCTTACATTCTGATATTGGGGCAGGTAGGCTGCTTCATCCATACTGTAATTAGCAGCAAAATCTACACTGAATCCCTTTTTACCCTTTCCGCTTTTGGTTGTGATGAGCACTACACCGTTTACGGCTTCCGAACCATACAACGCAGCCGCCGAAGCGCCTTTTAATATGGAGATGTTATCAATGTCTTCGGGGTTAATATCCAATAACCCGTTACCGCGCAACCGCTGATCAGCATAGTAATCATTGTTCTTTACTTCACCATCGCGAATGGGCACACCATCCAATACAATCAAAGGCTGGTTTTTGCCGGTAATGGAGTTGATACCACGTATGGTGATATTAACCCCACTTGTGGCGCCACCAGGTGTAGTACCGATACGTACGCCAGGCGCTTTACCATATAATGCCGAAGCAAAGTTGGGCGAACCTGTTCTGGTCAGGTCTTCGGCTTTTATTGTGCTTACGGCGTAGCCCAACGATTTTTGCTGGCGCTTTACCCCTAAACTTGTTACCACAACGCCTTCCAGGCTGGTGACCTCACCGGCAAGCGTTACATTGAGTGTGGTCTGGCTTCCTAATGAAATCTCTTTTTTGTCGTAGCCAACAGAAGAAAATACGAGTACCGGTTTTGCAGTGGATACCGGGATCCTGAACGAACCGTTCATGTCTGTTACAGCAGCAGCGGTGCTTCCTTTTTCGGAAACGGATACACCTGGCAAACCAGTGCCGGTGCTATCCTTTACCACTCCTGAGATCATCTTTTTTTCCTGTGCGGTACCTGTTAAACTCCAGATACACGACAGTAGGACCAGCAATAGCCGGATTGGTGCTTTCGTCATAGCAGTTTGTTTGTTTGTCAATAAAATAGTTCTGGCTTTATAGTAGCAAGCTGGAATTTTGCTTACGCAAAACCTTCTGGCTTTTAACTATCTTCTTAATATAACTATCCTGTTTATGTGGCTATACAGGAGCGGATAAGATTAATGGTTTTGGATAAGATTACAACATCCGCTTTATTTCATGGGTGAGATTCTTTGTTTCTTCTTTTTCATAGTTCTCCATCACAAGAGCGGCGGCGCCTGTGAGTTCTGCATTATATCCCAATGCCGAGATCTCTACTTCTGTATTCGCTGATAACACGGGAATACAATGTTCATTCAATGCCTGTTGTATGGGGGCCTGCCAGATCTTGCCGGCCGATGATCCACGTCCGCTCAGGATCACTACTTCGGGGTTCAGTAAATGGATCAGGATAGCAACGCCGCGGCCAATGTTGTAGCCGGCTTCAGACAATATCTCTACCGCAAACTTATCGCCCTTGGCTGCGGCGGCTACTATATTTAAAAAGGCCTTTTCAGGATGGTCTGCCGTTAGTTCCTTATTCTTTAACGTCGACAGTTTTCCGCTTTCCAGGCCCTTGCTTGCTTTTTCTATCACTACTAATAGTGAGGTTTCCGTTTCCAGGCAGCCGCTTTTGCCGCAACTGCACAATTTGTTGTTCAAAAAAAGCGGGATGTGACTAAACTCACCGGCAAAGCCATCATGCCCTCTGAATAGCTCACCTTCCAGGATCATTCCTAAACCCACACCCCAGCCTACATTTATCACCAATGCATTCTTTCGTTGCCGGGCCGCACCAAATTTCAGTTCGGCCAATGCAATGAGCCGGGAGTCGTTATCAATGAATACGGGTAATTTTACTTTGGTTGAAATGTACTGGCTGATGGTAGTGCCGTTAGTTTCCAAAAAGGTGTAATTGATGCCTTTTGCTGAATTCACAAAGCCAGGCATGCCGATGCCTATTCCGGCAATTTTATTTTTTGGAATGCCCGACCGGCTAATGATCTCATTTATCTTATCAGCTAATGCGGCCGGTGCATCCGGGTTTTTTGTCAGGGGTAATTCAAACAGTTCAATACTGTTAACGTTCCGGTTCTGCATGTCGAGGATAGCTATTTGTGTAACCAGCTGGTCCATTGCTACCGACACCACATACATTACATCTTCTTTCAATGAGTACATCACGGGCCGGCGTCCACCGGTTGATGCGGCATACCCTGTTTCTGTTACCATCCCTTCTTCCATCAGCTTTCCCAACATTTTGGTGGTAAGCGGAATACTTTTGTGGATCTTGTCGCTTAAATCCGCACAGGAAAGCACATTGCTAAAGTAAAGATGCTTAACGATCCTCCTTTTATACAATAAGTTTCTTTCCATGTGCAACTATCAGGTTATTTATCAAATATAATGTTAAGTTAAATTATCTTTTTAATTATTTTAGATAAGTTTTAAGATATTTTATTCAACTTATACAACTTATTGAATATCAAATTAAGATTTTTGATAAATTATCTTGATTATCTCTCAACTTAAGGTCATCCAATAATCATCCTAAGGTCATCCCAGGGTTATCCTAAGGTTATCTTAGGGTCATCCCAGGGTTTTAACCCTAAGATGACCCTGGAAATACCTTAAGAATACCTAATGAATACCGTGGGATATAAGGTAGTAGTCATAAGCATTGAAATACCTTTAGGCCCCTTTGGGGGCCCTCCATTTTTTGTTTTTTGAATTTTTACCAGGCTAAATAGAAGGATATATTACTGGTTTCCTGGTTGCCGGTACCTTTTACCATCGGCGTCATGGAGGTGAGTGTGTAGGAAATGCCAACCCGGCCCGATGAAACGACCATGCCATACTCACATTGTGCCACCACGCGCTCCCGCACCATATCCGCGTTGGCAGCTTCATCGTAATTGGGATCGGGCGCAGGAATTATGCGGTTGCGCCGGTTGAAAATGCCGCCGCCAATAAAGGCATTACTAAGCGTTAATTCAACGGAGGGACGAACGATGAAATAGATCTGTTGGCGGCTTCTGCGCCCGTTAGGGGTTGAATACCGCGACAAATAACCATTGAAATAAGGTTCCATTTTTCCAAATCGCAGGGTACTCCAGGCCGATAGCCCATTCAATGCGGTTCCGGCAAATGCCTGCGCGCCGCCGATCAGCTCCACTGCTTTATAAATATGGGCCAGTTGTTTTTCGCCGGCCACACTCATATTCAGCAACAGATCGGTTTTTAGCTGGTAATCCCAACCGTTGGGTTTGAAATAACCCACCAGGTGATGCACGGATTCCTGGGTTTGCCGCGCCAGGGATGGCGGCCCTAATACACCCAGCATACATTCACTTTGCCAGCTGTATTTTTTTATGGAATTGGTTGAAAGTAAAGAGTGGGTGGCAAACAGCGCCCCTGAATAGGGGAAGTCATTTCTTAGGGGAATTCTTCGCAGGATGTTCTTGGGTGTTATCATCACCTGCATTACACTAAAGCCATACGTATTTACGCTGCTGTCGCCGGCCTTTGGCATAATGCGGTTCAGCAAAAAGCGGGATGGTTTATTATTTATATAGAAGTAGTCGAACCTGGTGCCATTGGTATAGCCGCGGTCGGTTATTCCCCCCACCACGTTAAACAGATCATTGTCTTCATACGCCCTGAACATATGGCGATACGTGTTCTGCTGTTGCCCATAAGCTGTTCCTGTTATGTAAATACTTAAACATAACAGGATAATGAATTGCCCCCGCTTCATATAGATCCTAATATACTGTCTTTTTATTGCAATTCATATTACCCTTGCAGGAAATGCGATCATTAAGCAGCTTCCTGATCGTATTCCAGGTTTATGCCTACGCGTAATGCTTTTAACCCGGCCACTCCCTGCAATTCTTCCAGGTCAAGGAACTCGAGGTCGTTCAGCAATATGCCCTGTTCCTGCAGATATTGAATATGAGAAATGTATTCATCTGCATCGCGGCGGTTAAAATATACCAGGGCAATTTTCCCGGGCTGGGTCAATCGCTCATTGGTATCGGCCACATGCACTTTGTCGATCCGTTTTTTGATAACCTGGTAGCGGATGTTATAACCGCCTTCGGCATCAAACCGCCGTTCATCGTTGCGGAAACTGATATCGATGGTATTGCTATGAATGAAAATGAGCTGGGTGGTTTGCAATGGTTTCGACAGTTTGGGCAGCAGGCCATGGGTGATCTTTGCAATGGCTGCCATCGATGAGATCTGCCACAACCGCAGATTCTTCAAATACAGGATATCGAAGGGTTTTTGTGGGGCAATGGTTTGCCCAATGTAAATATCATATTCCACCCCATCTGTTCTGAAGCGTTCAAAATAGCAGGGGTATGATTGCTGCAATTCATCCTTCATCAGGTCGAGGTAATTATTCACGGCGGTGTTCACCGATTGCATCGACTCTTCCAGTTGCCGTCTGTTCGTCCATACACTGCCGGTCATTTCTTCAATGGCTGCAAAATATTTCTCCACTATACCGGCTGAACCGGGATGAGTTAGTTTGAAATGTTTCAGAAATGAAACCGCTTCCTTCTCCAGGAAATCGGTCAGCTTTACTTCGCTGTGCGGCGTTAACGAATCATCGAGCGTGCTTTTCCATTTACGGCATTTATAGATCATTTCATCGGTCAACGCCAGATTGTACTGCTTTTTAACCGCCTGCAGGGTTTCGAGCAGAATGGCGAACTGGTCCTGCAGATCGCTTAACTGCGCCCGGTTGCGTTCTATGGTTGAATTGCGAATATCAACGGCGCCATACAACGGATACACACTTTCAAAACCTACTGTTTCTATTTTGCCCTTGCCATTATATTCCACTTCCTGCAGGTAATTCCAGGCTGCTTCATTGAACTTCCATTGCACCGCAGGTTGTAACGAAGTGAATTTCTCCCTTATAACGCCATCGATGGCTGAATCAAAGTCATCGATAGAGAGTTGCACCAGCTGCGCCAGTACGGGATAGGCTGGCTCCAGCAGGGCCAGTACTTTTTCATCGAGTATGCCTGGCTTGCGGGTATAAATTTCCAGCATGCCGGCCAGGTTGTTATTATAGTAAAGTGGTAATACTATGAACGACTGTACACCGGTTCTTGTACAGGCTGATAAAAATGGGTAGAGTTTTGCTTCTTTAGTAGAAATGGTTTTATAAATTAACGACCGTGGGTTTCTGATGAATTCTTCTGCAAATGCCTGGTAAGCGCTGCGGGCAGCGCCGCTTGAACACTCTTCCGTATTATCGCCCATCATCACACTTCTGAGTTCATGCATATGCGGCAGCACCAGTTTTTCATTGATGCGGAACAAAGGGGTCACATTAAAATCAATGGCATCATTCTGCACCAGGGTCTTCAATGATCTTGTTACGTCGTGGTGACATTTATCTTCTTCCTTCCGGTGAAGGTTCACCATAGTATTCTTGATGGTTTCTACTGCATACTTCGCCGTTTCATCACTTATGGTCACTACCGACATTCCCCTGAATTTAAACAAGTGTAAGGGCAGTACTCTTTCCAGCTTTTCAAACCCATGGTCTTCATCGATGTGACCGGTAGCGGTAATAGCACTCAGATCGGGCACCTCGCCAACAGGAATAACCTCAATAAAGCGGGTATCGATGTTTATTTTTAAATGCCGTAACAACCCGGTCTCTTCATCAATAAATGAATGGATGATCTCGTTCTTATGAAAGGGAGCGAAATTATAAATGCGTTCCAGGATAAAAGTATAAGCTATCCGAAGGTTACGCTGCCGCATCATTTCTTCTCCTCCTTCTACAACCGCTTTTTTAAGCTTGCTGTTCTTTGTATCTACCATCAGCTTCTGAAACGCATCGGTACCATAAACAAAAAGCGGCCGCAACGGCATACCTAATGCCCATGGTAAGCGGGTTTCATCTTCGGTTACATTCGACATGCTTACGAAGATCAGTTCCAGCACATCGCGGTATTTATCCAGGTTCTCCAGCGGCACATCGCCTTCCAGCTCAGGAAACTGTTCCAGTTTTTCGAGCAGGAACGCGGTGAGTTTATCTTTTAAAGAGGAGTCGTGTTTAAGGCTCTTTTTTAAGAAGTTGATGAATGGACGTAGTGATAAAGCCGTGTCTAAATTAGTCAGCGTAAATTTCTCGTTAATATTAATCGTCATCGTTTGCATACACAAAGCCATTTATTGCTATAGGCGCAGCACTTTTTTAGCAGCATTTCAGGCGGCAGGTGCAACAGGCCCAGCCCCTACTCTATTCCAATAGGATGCCATAACTGAAAATCAGCCCGTTTGTCACCCTACAAACCGGTGAAACCGGCAATTATATCAGCCGAAGGCGGTTTTAGAACCTGAAACCCATTCTTACATAGGGATACCAGCCTTCGTTGGAATAACCGGCCAACACCTGGAAAACTGCCATTTGCGCAGGCGCAAAGTATAATCCTCCCCCAACTCCCTGGTGCCATACATTTGACGATTCATCTTTTATCCAAACACGGCCTACATCGTAGAACCCTGTAACGCCAAATTGACCAGGTAAGATGTAACTGGCAAAGTTAGCAAGCTTTATACGAAATTCAAGATTGTTGTATAACATCTGTTCCCCTGCAAAACGGTACTGACGAAAACCCAGCAGGTTTTCATGCCCGCCTAAAAATGCTGATTGATAAAAAGCTGATTTACCGAAAGTAACAGCACCGCCTAACCGTTCGGCTATTACCACCCGGCCTTTTTTGCTGAGGTTTTTATACAGGTCTATTTCAGATGTCAGCTGCACATATGATTTAGATTCGTTATTCAACCCGCCATATGCCTGCACCAATATATCAATATAATGCCCCTTTGTGGGTAAGATGATGTTGTCACGTTTATCACGGATCAGGTTAAGCACCACACCGGCATGCACTTTATTCTGATTGATGGTATTACTATCGTATGAATTGATCAGTGTTGTTTTAGTAATAAACCGCGCGCTGTTGTCGCTGCTGTCTGAGTGATAAAACTGAACAGACGGGCCGGCACTGATGGTGGTAAACCGGCTAAGGCGCCAGCGCAAAGCAGGGTTCACCTCGAATAAATTATACCGGGTACGATAAAATCTTTTATAATCCCCTTCTTTTATAAACCCGGTCTCATTTCCCCGGCCAAAAAAGTTACGGGTATTATTAGGCGCAAATATATTAGCCTGCAATGTTAGATCTGCCTTTCCAACAGCTTTAAACCATTCCCCCTTATACCTGATGCGAAAGGCAGTTGTTGAAAAAGAGTGGGCCAGCGTTAGCGTTTGCACACTTCCAAAAGGAACTTTTCTAAACCCGGGCAGCATTACCTTCACACCAGCTCCCAGTAAAATTCCATCATCAAGATTGAACCCGGCCGTTAAAAGCGGTTTTACAATACTGTAAGGATTAGTGGGAATAAAAGCCGTGTTGGTTGTATCGTTTGACAAATGTTTTCTCAGGCGGCCTGTTTCGCCGGTGAAAGCAGAGCCGGTTTCTTTTTCATACACACACACTTTTTTACCGGCATCCTGTACATGAAAAATCTTTGCGCCCTCGCCACCGATCATGCGCATTTTAATTTTTTTATGGGTGGTATTAAGCAATACGCTGTCATCGCCATTGCCAATATAAAACCGCAATTCTTTGGTTTCGGAAGGAAGGAAGTTGCGGGCAAACAATTGGTCTCCGGTCTTGCCTTTTTTCGACAGCTTATGAATTTCTACCAATAAGCCTTTATTGGGGCCATTGGTTACTTCAATCAGCTCGTTTTTATCAGACGCCTGTATGTCAACGATCCGGCTCAAAAAATAATAGTAGTTCTCCATGGCTTTAGCCAGGTTCCCTCTGCGCGTTTTCATTTTCTGCAACAGCTCATCATGGCGCAATACATATACTTCAGGCGGCAAACGGGATAATGCCGCTTCCAGCATCTCATCTGTGAGCTGGGTTATAAACAGATTGGTCAGCTGCATCCAGCGATCATGGTCCAGTTGAATAAGAAACCGGGAGTCGAGTTTGCGGGCCTCGAAGAAAAAGAAATTGCCGCGTTTGATGTCACTCTTGAATCCCCTCAGGAACGGGGCCAGCCATTTGCGGGATGCCAGCGATGGAATAAAGCCTTCGTTCCGGTACAAAGCCTGGTCGCGGTCACGGGGTATGGGCAGGTATTTTTTTGCGCTTCCTTTTTGTTCATCTAACCAGCGCCACTGGTCTTCATGCCGGTCCCAGTCGCCCAGGAACAGGTCGAGCATGCGCGCCCTGAAAAAAGCAACGGTATCAACAGTATTATCATTGTCTTCCTTCAAACGCTCCAGCATTTTCAGGGTATTGTCAGAACTGCCATAGGGTTCTCTTTCTTCCAGCAAACACATGGTATTAGCAAACTCTTTTTCATATTCGCCCAGGTTTTTATCGGGCGCTACATACCCTATGATGGGATTGGTATGTGGTACATGCTCTGCCTCCGATAACACAGGCACTATCAATGGAGCATACGGATGTTGGGCGCTCATAGCATCGCGCACCCAGTCGGCGGCGAAGGTTTCGCGGAACGCTTCGGGCAATAAGATCTCGGGGTATTTTTCAATACTGCGCAGCACCCATTCCTTGCCACTGGCATCCTTCATGCGTAAGGAGTGGGTTTGATGCCCGCCGCCCAGCTGCAAGGGGATCAGCCCTTTTTCCGACAACCTGATCACCGGCAGCTTTACCGGGGCCGCCCATTCCTTGCGGAAGTTTTCACCGAAGATCCGGCGATGCATGCTGGTAACACTATCGTAGGATGGGTGTGCCCTTACAGCAGTACTGTCTGTTTGTGCTGTTGCCATCCGCCCGGTTAAAACAATAAGCAATATGAAGTGTAAAATTCTTTTTGACATAGGCTATCCAGGTTATTTTCCCTTCCAGGCGGTTTTTAAAATATTTCCAGAATGCAGATCACCGCCTTCATTGGATATATACAGATTGTTGTTTTTATCGAATGCTATTCCTTCGGGTTGCACATACAGGGCCGGATTCAGGTGATACACGGCTGTCACTTTCCAGTTGCTATCGGTAACCACTAATACCTTACCAATTGAAGCAATAATATACCATTCTTTAGTACGGGGGTTTTGAGCCAGGGCGGATGGGCGGAAATCCATTTTTTTCTCTCCAAGGATCTTGTCAACGTCCTCTACATCTACAGCGAAGTTACCTTGCAGGCTGAGCTGTCCCTGGTTATTAAGCTGCAAGATATACCCTTTTGTAATTTTCTTATCATTTTCATCCGGACAGTTCTTGCATAAAATATAGATCTGCCTGCTGGCTTCATCGGCATACATGGCTTCATACTCGCCTTTTGGCAACAGGTCTTTCCATTCCACCACCCGCTCGGTTCCTTCCTGGTGCAGATCGGCAAAAGGGAAGGTGAACAGGGAGCCATTGCTTTTCAACATGATCACAAAATCATTACTGATGGCTATATCTTCATAATCACCATGCTTGCCGAATTTATACGCCTCGGCATGATGATCGCCGGGTTTCAGGTAAAATACTTTTCCATCTTCATCCTGCTCGGCATATACCGTATCGGGGTTTCCTTTATAAAAAGCAATACCGGAGATCTCATGCAAACTGGTAGGCATAACAAACTTCAACGGGGTGTTGAGCGCATATCCTTCCGGACCGTCAAATTTCCGCTTTTGCAAGCAGGCGGTTGATAATATAACCAGGCATAAAAACATCACCCAAACTGATATCAACTTTCTTGCATGCATACTCTTTTATTTAGGCCTGGCCTTTTGCCAGGTAATTATAGATAGCTTGTTGCGAATATACCAGTTCCCCTTCTTTGGGTAACGGAACGTTGTTAAGCTGCGGATCGATCTGTACAGCCTGTCCGTTATCCTGCAATTGCAGCTGCAGTATATTCAGCATCTGTTTTTTTATATCCTCATCCAACACCGGAAAACAAACCTCAATGCGGCGGTATATATTCCGGTTCATCCAGTCTGATGAGCCCATATACAATTCAGGCGTGCCGTTATTATGAAATACAAATATCCTACCATGCTCCAGGTACCGGTCAACAATCCGGATCACCGTAATATTTTCACTTAAACCGGGCACACCGGGCCTTAAACAACAAATGCTTCTCACGATCATCCGGATCTTTACACCGGCCTGTGAGGCCTCGTACAATTTCTTTATCAGCACCTTTTCTTCCAGGTTGTTCATCTTGATGGTGATGGACGCTTCCCTTCCTTCGTGGGCGTTCTCAATTTCCCGGTCAATCAATTGCAGGAACCGTTGGTGCAGATTGAATTGCGCTACCAGTAAATAATTGAAGTTTATAAGACCGGGCGTACCGGCTTTTTTCCGGTGCCCGAGGAAGATGAACAACAATTCCATTTCACGCAGTATTTCATGATGCGCGGTGAAAAGGATATGATCGGTATAAAAGCGCGCTGTACTTTCGTTCATATTACCCGTTGCCAGCAAACCTACATAGGAGATGCGGTTTTCCTTTCTTCGTTTTACCAACGCTATCTTGGCATGTACTTTCAATGAAACGGGACTGTAAATAATTTTTACCCCGGCTGCTTTCATTTTCTTCGCCCAGCGAATATTATTGGCTTCATCGAAACGGGCCTTTAATTCCACGAGTACTGATACCTTCTTCCCATTCTTTGCTGCACTTACCAGCGCATTGCCAATGCGGGAATCGCTGGCAATGCGGTACAGGGTTACATATATTTCCGTTACCGCAGGGTCAACCGCTGCTTCATTAAAAAACCGCAATACCATGTCGTACGACTGGTATGGCGGATGCAACAGAATGTCCTTCTTCTCTACCTCTTCAAATAACGACAGCGAGCCATCACCTACCTTTATTGGAATGGCAGGCCACCGCTCATAACTCATCGCCGTATTGTTTGTGGGGAAAGAACCCAGGTCTTTCAGGTTGTGATAATGGCCGCCCTGTACCATCATAGCATGTTGCAGCTTGAGGGCCATCGTTAGTAATCGCAGATGTTCGTGTTCAATACCGGGCTCATGCAGCAAACGCGTAGCCAACCCAAAATCGCGTTTGGTTAGCTGCTCTTCAATTTTTCGGGCAATATCGCCGGCATAATCATCTTCCACTTCCAGTTCGGCATCGCGGGTTATTTTGAAACTATAACAGCCTTTAACAACGGTATGTTTAAAGATGGCAGAAAGATTATACTTAATAATATCATCCAAAAAAACAACAAACTGTTCGTTATCTCTTTTAATAGAGTAGAACCGTGGCAGGTTATCGGATGGGATATTGATGATCACCAGTTCATCGAACCCCTTCTCGCCCCCGATCACTACCAGCAGGTATATTTTGTTATTTTCAGGAAAGAACTTAATGCCCGATATAGACAGAAACACCGGCTGCAGAAAAGCCATTACCTGGGTATAGAAATAATCCGATACTTCCTCGCTAATACTGGCGGGGATGGGTTCATTATATAATAAATGAATGCCTTTCTCTTTTAACAGGGGTAATATTTCGGTGGTCAGTATAGCCCCGAAGCGCTCCTGCTGCTGGTTTATTATTTCTATGATCTGCAGCAGCACATCCCTTTTTATGTGTTCGGTTATTTGCTCATCACCTTTTGCCTTTAATTTTTCCAGGGCCATCACCGCAGGCATGCGTACCCGGTAAAATTCGTCGAGGTTAGAGGAATAGATAGACAGGAATTTTATCCGTTCCAGTAAAGGAACGTTCTCACTTCCTGCCTCTTCCAATACTCTTCCATTAAATGCGAGCCAGCTAAGGTCTCTATCGAAAAATTCTGATTGCATGCGGTTACCAGTTTCAAGTAGTTAGTATGGCGGCAATGGCAAAAGCGATCACGGAAACGATCAACCCATACATGAACACATTATAGGAAATGCGTAACCGCTGGTATTTGGTACCCAGCACCACGCCTTGCGAGTAGATGTCCTTGATAAGACTGCGGTATAAAAAATCGCGATCGTCCATCATCTGCAACATACCCCCGGTATAATCTTCCATACTCATCTTAAAAAAGTTCCCGAAGAATAACAGGTTCACCTGCTTTTCATTGATGTCGGTTTGGGTGAAGGTACCTTTGGGAATATTTGGCCGGGTAGCCAGAATGGCGAATACAATGGTAACCAGGCTAACGGATAACAGGAGCATAGCGGGTATGGTATATTGGGGAAATTGTTCCAGGTTCTTCAACAATACACTAAGCAGTACCGAGATGATGATCGAATTCACCGAGATCATTATATGCGCCTTGCTGTCGGCCATATCACTGAGCCGCTGGTGGTTGCCGGAAGTGATGCGGAACATGGTCTCAATACCCCGTTCGGGCCGGTTCTTCCGTTTTGCCTTCTCCAACGGATTATCTTCCGGGATCAGGGGTTTTACTTTTGGTTTTACTGCCGGCGCCTGTATAGGGACTTTTATCTCCGGATTTTTTTCAGCCAGTTTTTCTTTCAGCTTTTCCAGGTGTTTGGCCTTAATGTCGTTCAGCAATAGCTGGGCGTAATCGGTATGATAATGATGTGATTCAAGCAGGCGAACGGTTTTTACGCGCCACTCCTCCTTGCTAACGTCTATATTATGTAATGCGATGAACTCTTTTCGCATAATTTTATTGGTCTCCGTAAAGCGGGAGGTTCCCAAATGATACAGATCGGCGTCGGCCACAATTTTTTCCAACAGGGTTTCGGGGCTTTGCGGCAACCTGGTAGCTCGTATACAATTGCCTACGGTTTGAATAGTGGTTTCATCAATGCCCTGTCTTTTCAAAAAAGCCGCTGCTTCTTCCGCGCCCTTTTCCTCATGCCTGGAGGGATCGGTATAATACCCGATGTCGTGGAACCAGGCGGCCGTTACCACTACAAAGTAGTCCAGGTCGCTCAGGCGGTAGTGATTGGCGATCTCAATAGCTGCATTCACTACATTTTCGGTATGTGCCAGGTTATGATAAATTAATTTATCATCTGCATGGGTATGGAAGTAGTTGGTTACGTATTGCTTAATTTCATCCAGTAACGTATAATAATTCATATGAGGAATTCTTTTACAGTCTATCAAGTATTTAACAAATATAATCAGCTAAAGCTATTTGTACAGCTATTGAGAATTATGTCTGTATAGCCAAAGGTAGGGGCTTTATCATTTCGTTATGCACCGGGGGCGGCCGGGCACAAAAAAAGCGTTCGCCAGCTGGCGGACGCTCTGAGCAGTATTTATCTGTAATGTTATCCCATTTTGCACGCAAGCTCACATCAACAGCCCGTTTGAGCTTTGCCTTTTATTTCTTTATAAACAGGGGTTTCAACGTATACCATCCCAATGCGGGAAAGAAGTGCATGGGTATGGCCAACCCCGGGAAAAATTCCGGACTTTCAAATTCAAGTGGAAATTTATAGGCGATAGGCCCCAGAATGGTCGCAAAGCTCACGATCGTGAACACCAGGTTAAAGATGATCTCACCATAACGGGGCAGCCATCTGGTTATTAATCCATAACCGACTGACGCCAGTAAGCCTGCCAGTATACAAATAAGAAAAACGGTAACAGGTTTTATGGTCCCTGAAAAATCGATCTCATTTGTTTTAAAATAAACCTTTTGATAGATCAACGATGCCACTGCGGCCAGTACGCCCGAAATCAACCCCAGTAATAATAATCTTTTAAACATACTATTTGTGGTTTATTAGCCCTTGGTAACCGGCACAGCTACGTCAATTTTTATCTGTTCCCCCACTTCGCCACCGGGTTTACCGATCTTGAAATCGGAGCGGTTTACGGTAAAGCTGCCATTGAAGGTGGCGCCGGCGCCGGCCTTTTTAAAGGTAAAGGGTATGGTGTATTCTTTTGTTACGCCTTTTATTGTCAGATCGCCAGTTACCTGGTAAGCTGCGCCTGCTTTTACAATCTTTTTAGATGTGTATTTGATGGCAGGGTATTTAGCGGCATCAAACCATTCATCGCTTTTGGCGTGTTTGTTTTGTAACCCGTTACCTGTATTAATAGAGTTTACATCAATTGATACGTCAAATTTTGAGCTGGCGGGATTTTGTTCATCAAAATCGATGCTGCCGGAAAAGGTCTTAAAGATACCGGCTACTTCGCTGCTCGAAAATTTGATACTGTATTTATCAGTAATAGCCCATTTTTGAGCTACGCTGAAGGCGAACACTGCTGTAATTACCAGCAGTGTTGCCATAGAAAAGATCAGCTTCTTCATATTCTAAATCTTATTACAACTAATTAGTCTTTTGCAAATTCAGTGCTTGCCAGTAAAGTTACTTCATCGCTCAGCATAGCAGCAGGCATTGAAGGAGCTACACCAAATTCAGAACGTTTAACTTTACCGGTGATGTTGAAACCAGCAATGGTTTTCTTGCTCATTGGGTTGGTAGATGTTCCGTTAAATACTACATCCAGTACAACTGGTTTTGTAACACCATGCAGGGTAAGATCACCGGCTACTTTGTATTTTTTGTCGGCCACTTTTTTCCATGAAGTGCTTTTGAAAGTCAGCTTGGGGAATTTTTCAGCGTCGAAAAAATCAGCGGTTTGCAAGTGTTTGTCGCGTTGCTCGTTATCGGTATTGATGCTGTTGATATCGGCTGAAAATTCAACCGCTGCATCGGAAAAATCAGGTTTTGCTGAAGTGATCTTGGCATCGATGCTGTTGAAGGTTCCACCCAGATCAGCTACTGACAGGTGAGTTACGTTAAAACCAATTCTTGAATGCGCTTTGTCAACATTCCAGGTTTGTGCAAACGTTGTTGCTGCAGATGAAATCAATAATGCTGCGATGATGGTTGCTTTTTTCATGTTTCTATTGTTTGAATATTTAATGTATTGATAATATTTTTCCGATAACCTTTCCAAATTTTTCATTTGGAAAAATTACATATGGCTAAATGTGAGGGGCAATCGCTTATAATAAGCGTTTAGGGAGGCGCAAATATAAGTATATCCTTATTTGCTATCGCCATCTGGAGAACAAACTTGTCCTTCGATGGTGGTGAATTTTGTATTTTCTTTTTTCCATTCCGAATAAGAACGCTCAAGCGCTTGTGCGAACACGTCTTTAGCCTGTGCGCCCGATACGGCATATTTGCGGTCAATTACAAAAAACGGCACGCCACGAACGCCAATTGCGTCGGCTTCCGCAATGTCCTTGTATACTTCCTTCGTATAGTCCTCGTTCTCCAGCGCCTGTTTCACCGCAGCGCCATCCAAACCGATATCTATTCCTAATTGTACCAGCGTGTCGTAGTCTGAAATATTTTTGCCTTCACTAAAATAGGCTTTGAACAGGCTTTCTTCGGCCGCATCGCCTTTGCCCTGTTTTTTAGCCAGGTGCGCAAAGCGGTGCGCATCGAATGAATTGGCCACTACGGCTTTTTCAAAATCGTACGTCAACCCTTCCTGGGCCGCCATGTCGGTTACATAATTATTCATCTCTTTGGCCTTTTCAATCGAAAAGCCCTTGTGCTCAGCCAGGTATTGGTGGATGTTCCGGCCGGGCTGGTATTGCAGATCGGGGTTGAGCTGAAAACTTTTCCATTCAATCTCTATTTCGTCTTTAAAAGGCAGCTCCTGCAACGCATTTTCAAATCGCCGTTTGCCGATATAGCAGAACGGACACATCACATCTGACCAGATCTCTACTTTCATAATTTATTTCCTTTTCAGTACCCTGCGTTCTACACATTGACATAAGTAGCTTGCTATTAGCTACTTAAAAAAAATTTGGTTGGGTCAATTTTGTCAGAACTTGTGATACTTAGTTTTTTATTTTAACTTGCATCCTTAAAGAGTTACTCTCTTTTGGAGAGTCAAAGCTAAGAAGTAAGTTAATACCAACAAAGTAGTTACCTGTATGAAAGTAACTTACATGGAGGGAAGTGATACTGATTATCAATGTTTACACATGAAAAATTGTAGTGAAAAAAAACCAGAACATTTGAATTGTTCGATCCGCCAAGTCCTGGACCGCTTCGGTGACAAGTGGAGTATCCTGATTATTTCCACCCTGGGGCATGTTGGAAAGCAGCGGTTTAATGAGTTGAACCAGCAGATAGGCGATATTTCGCAGAAAATGTTAACGGTAACCTTACGATCGCTGGAAGCCGATGGGCTCATCACGCGTACTTTATATCCCGAGATCCCGCCGCGCGTAGAATATGAACTGACTGATCTGGGCAGAAGTTTGTTACCGCATATTGAACAGTTGGCGCTGTGGGCGGAGCAGCATATGGAGACTATTTTGAAGAATAGGGAGAAGTATGCTTCTCAAAAAGTTGGTTAGTTTATTAGTTTTAGGTTCAAAGTCTTTGGCCCCACACCCTCCCGACAAGTCAGGAGGGAGAAACACATCCTCGCGCAAGCCTGTCAACTTCTTACTTGAAACTCTACAGCTCTTTCTTCCTCGTCAACTGGTCAACTTGTTAACTTGTCAACTCATCCACTTTCAAACCCGTTACCTCGTTACCCTGACGGCTGATCATCGCATTCTCCTTTTCAACTGGTGGAGGATTCCTGTGCCAGTAAGATGCTAAGATAGAACCGGTAATATTCATTAACGGACCAAAGATGGCGGGCGCCAATCCTAAGGTAGCTGCCTTTCCCATTGCCTTCGCAAGGCCGGATGCCAGTCCACCGTTTTGCATACCCACTTCAATAGCGATCGTGCGCGCATCGCGTTCAGGCAGGCGAAATAATTTTCCTATCCAGAAACCAAACAAATAACCGGTAGTATTATGAATAAGGGCGCAGACAATTAATGCAGGCCCGATCACGATCAGGTTATCCCTGCCAGCCGCCACTATGATCACAATAATAAAGGCAATGCCGAACATTGAGATCAGCGGCATGATCTTATCGAGCCAGCTGACCTTTCCTTTAAAAAAACGGTTGAATAGTAAACCGGCCCCAATGGGTATTACCACGATCTTGATGATCTCCCACATCATAGCCAGGGCATCTACTTTAATGAATTGTCCGCCCAGCACTTTCATCAACAAGGGTGTTAAAAAAGGAGATAACAGGGTAGCAATGGCCGTTAGGGTAACCGACAGCGCTAAATTGGCATTGGCCAGGTACGACATAACATTGGAGGCCATGCCACAGGGCATACTGCCGATCAATACCACGCCGGCTGCAATTTCAGGCGGAAAATTAAACAGGCGGGCCAGCGTATAACCGGCCAGCGGCATAAAGGTGAAGTGCCCGAACAACCCAATCAACACGGCTTTGGGCATTTTTATTACGCCGGCAAAATCTTTAATTCCCATTTCGGTGCCCATCCCAAACATGATGATCTGTAATAAAGGCGTAAAAAACGAGGCGAGCTTTACCCCGTGCCAGGTTGAAAAGTATTGCGGATAATATAGTGCTGTGGTGACTGCTGCAAAGATCAGCAGGGTGAAAGAGAATCCTTTCAATGCGGCGTATGCCCTGAAACCAATGGATAAACTTAGAAAAAATGCGATCAGCCAGGGGCCTGCAAATGCGGTGCTATCAATTACACTGAAAACAATAAAGGCTATTAAACATATAGCAGCGATTGGCAAGGCAATCTTTGTCATGGTTCGTACTGAAATGTGGGTGGTCAAAAGGTAATTTTCAATGGTGAAAGATGTTTTTTGAAAGTCATTGGTTGCATGTGCAAGGCACAGGAAACAAGCTTCAGGGCACAAGGCATAAACATTGGCTCATTAAATTACCATGTTCTCTTTTTCATGTATTCATCCAGCTGGGCGCGGGTCATGGGGATCTCGTTGGGATTCTTTTGTAACCAGTCCAGGAAATCCTGTTTTATTTTATCGGTCCACTGATTATCAATTTGCCCCGGGGTGTATTTGCCGGCCTTTAACATGCTGATGCCAAATTTGTCTTTCAGGATGATAAACTCCGCAGTTACGATCACCGTTTCGGCCAGGTGGGCCGGAATGAACAGCACACCGCCCTTTTTGGCAATCACCAGGTCGCCGGGCATTACCATGGCGTGCCCAATGCGAACAGGCGTGTTCAATCCCATCAATACTTCCTCTTTCAGGTACGAAGGGTCCCAGTCACGAACATACGCGTTGAAGCCTTTTATTTCTGACAGTCCTTCCAGGTCGCGGGCGGCCGCGTCAAAAACGACACCATTGCCCGATTTGCTGTAAATGGCATTGCCCAAATTACTCCCGATCAGCGTGCCGCCTGAAATTTTCCCAAAGCCATCAGCTACATATACATCGCCTTTCGTAAGCATATCGATAGGCCAGGAATTGGTATTACCCACGCGGCCATCCTTCTTCCCCCGTTCTTTTATATTCTTTTCTACATCCGGACGGCTGGGCATAAAGCAGGCTGTTAAAGCCCGGCCAACCACCGGCGTATCGGTGTTCACCGTTTTCCAGTTTCCTTCATATTGACAGGTATAGCCTTCATTGTTCAGGATCGTCCAGGCATCTTCAATAGCAATACTGCGGGCACGGCGAATAAGGTCATCCGGCAGCTTCGGACGGCCATCGGCGAATCGCTCCCCTTTCCATTCGGCGGTTAAAAATATCAGTTCATCGCGCGGAATGGTTTGCGCCTGCACTTTCATTGTAAACAGACCTACCAACCAAACAATCGTTATAATAAAAATCCCTTTCATGATACTATTTTAATGTCCGCCGGTACCTGGTTTAATGATTGTTATAGGCGTTGCAATCCCATCGAGGTCGTATACAATTTTTCCGCCCTTGATGGTCATTTCACATTCCAGCTTTTGCGTGCCGTCTACTTTATAGCCTGTATAATCGAAAAAGCCGAACTTACCCGTGCGAATACCCAGGATGGCAATGTCGGCAATGGCGCCTTCGGATAAATGCCCCAGCTCTTCATGTTTTATTTCCTGCGCCGGGTTCCAGGTAGCGGCTTGGATCACACTTTGCAGGTTCATGCCTACGCTCATAAGTTTCGACATCACGTTCAACAGGTCTTTCATAGCTGCATTCATGCTATTGCTATGAATATCGGTGCTGATGGAGTTGGGGTTGAACCCATTTTTAATAGCAGGTATTGCCTGTGAAAATGCAAAACTGATGGAGCCATACCCTACATCAAATGCAATCCCTTTCTTTCTTGCTTCCAGTACAAAGGGTTTTACTTTTTGGGTGTTTACATCAACAATGGGCTCACGGTCGCGCAACTGGCCAAAGCAATGCGTAAAAATATCGCCTGGCCGCAGGTGTTTCATAAACAACTCTTCAATAGACAAGGGCGGATCGCTGCCGCCAAAATCGATCATCACCGGTGTATTGGCCATAGTGCCCGCTTTAACGGCTTCATCAACCGGCGTCCATTCACTGCCTACATAATGCGCTACTTTAATCCCTATTATATAATCGTGAAAACGCCGGGCCGTCATGCCGGTGAGTTTGCCGTCCATGTCTTTGGTATCCTGTTCGTATACGCCACCCCGCATGCCTTCGCCAACTATATTTAAAAAGGCAAGCACCCGGGTTTGTGACAGATCGATCACCTGTTTTTTAAAGAGGGGAAAATTGCGCCAGCCGGAACTGCCGGCATCTACCACCGTAGTAACGCCATTTTTGAAAGTAAAGGCATCGGGTATTACGGCCAGGGGGCCATTGCTATATGCGCGATCCGGATCGGTTCCATAAAAAACATGCACATGCGCATCTATGAGTCCTGGTGTTACATACAATCCTTTAGCATTAACAACCTGCGTGGCCTTCGACTCATCAATGCTTTTTGCCACCTTCACAATTTTGCCATCGTTCACGGCAATATCCATCACCTCATTAATATTATTCTTCGCATCAATTACATGCCCGCCTTTTATAACTATAGCATAGTTCTGCGCAGTAGATATA
Organism: Niastella sp.; assembly: GCF_045805085.1. Classification (NCBI taxonomy): domain Bacteria; kingdom Pseudomonadati; phylum Bacteroidota; class Chitinophagia; order Chitinophagales; family Chitinophagaceae; genus Niastella; species Niastella sp. The sequence goes on along the minus strand of NZ_JBJMLX010000393.1, from coordinate 14,359 downwards.
TGCCATGCAATTGTTAAGATCAACCATAAAATACTCGGTTTCACCATTGGTTTGGGTTTGGTAAGCACACCACTACTGAAGGCGGCTATCAGTTAATAATAGCCCAGCGCCCCTGTGAAGGTACGACAACAGGGGTGAGCCGGGTTGTCAATCATCGCCTTTCCTGAGATATCTTTAACCAACTGCCTTCATCAATTCTTCTTTGATCCTGCCGGCCACAATTTTTTCCTGGCCGGGCTTCAACATCCAAACGGTCACGGTGATGCTATTGTCTTTTATTCCACCGATCTCGATAGAAGGAGCGCCACTGCGTAATTTTTCCTGCAGGTCTTTCCCCGACAACTTTACTTTGCCTGCATCCCATGCTATCTGTAAAGTGGGCGTTATATTTCCCAGTGCCGGTACGGTGATACTGGTAGTTACGCCGCTTACAGTTTTGGCAGCATTGTCAATTACCGCAGTGGCAGCTTCCCACGCTTTCCATTCTTTATCATGATCTTCTTTAATGTATTTATCAATGGCTACATACATGCCCAGCACTTCTTCTTTATTTACTTTAAAGCCCCGGCCAATATTAAAACCCCGGGGCGGCATGTGCAGGCGGGCGGCTGCAATGATCTCCTTCTTCCCCATCAACAACCCGGCGCTTTGCGGACCGCGTATCGCTTTGCCACCTGAGATCACCACGAAACTGAACCCCATATCATTGAACTTCCACAGGTTTGATACCGGTGGTACATCAGCGGCAATATCAATAGAGGTAGGGATATTGTGTTTTTTGCCCAGGGCCACCCATTCTTCATGTTTTATATTTCCCTTATCAGCTTCTATATTTAAAAAGTGTAACAAGGCTGTCCGCTCGTTAATGGCCTGCTCAACTTCTGCTGCGGTTTCTACATAAATTAATTTACAGCCCGTATTCTTTAAGGCGTGGTTGTATACAATTTCGTGCGCTTTTTGAATAATCACTTCCGACTTCATGCCTGTACCATCCAGGTGCGGCAATTGTTCTACTTTATGTTGGTCCATCCCGGTTAAAATACCAGCCAGGCCGAGGGTCATGCCCGAGAAGGCGCCCGAAGTAACCACGGCTGCTTCGGAATGTACCAATGCGGCGATCTTCTCTCCTACTTTATCCTGCACTTCATCAAGCATGCAAAATTCGGAGGCAGCGCTTTGTATAGCTTCCAATACATAATCGTGCATTAATGAACCAGTCATGGCCGTGAAGGTACCAGCTGCATTGATAAAGGTGCGAACACCCAGTTCTTTAAAAAGATCATGTTTTTCAGCCTTTGGGGGTGCGGCGGAGGCACTGGCCCAGGGAATAAGGGAGGCGCTGCCGGCATAAGGGACCAGTGCAAATAATTTGAGCAATTCTCTCCGTTGCATACAGTTAATTTGTGGTTACTGCCCGCCCGTGAATCGGATCGGACGGAGCGATTGTTATGGAATCTGTTTGATTGGGTCAGTACATCTGTTCTGAAAGGGCAATGGTAAAACGGGCCAGCAAAGATGAGCGCATTGAGAACCGCAGTGACGAAGCGATAAGAGAATAAGAACTGCGACACTGCGGTAAAATAATCGAACCTTAACCTAAATTACTACGGGTTATACATAGGCAATGCAATCCATTTCAACTAAAGAATCACCAGGCACACCGCCTTTGGCAACGGCCACGGTAGTACGAACCGGGGGATTTTTTCCAAAGCGGCCTTTATATACTTCGTTCATGTCCTTGTAATCCTTGATATCGTCGAGATATACATTCACTTTCAACACTTTTTCCATGGAGGAACCGGCTGCCTGTAATTCTTTTTCCAGTTCTTTCAATACATGATCAGTGTGTGATTTAATATCGCCGGCAAAATGGGCGCCTTTACCTGCGATGAAAATCATTCCATTGAATTTAGTGGCGCCGGAGAAAAGCGGCACATCCTGGTCATCAGTTACTACATTAAACACTTCTTTTTCATTGGTTTTGCCGGAAGTAGTTTCAGCCTTAGCGAATAGTCCCAATCCTATTGTTCCGGCAACGGAAGCAAACAGTTTTTTCAATGCATTTCTGCGTTCAGTTATCATGTGCAATCCCCTTTTTAAGTGTTAGTGATGGTGAAAGACCTACTTAGAATTACTTCCACTAATTTAGCCCTATCCTCCAAATCTGCAAAAAATAATTGCAAATTATTTGCACAATTAGCCAAATATTTCAGAATCCAGTAAGGATTTTGAGCCCATTTAGCCCGTCAAAACGCAAATTCCCGCAAAATTTGCAACACTCGCCATCGATAAGAACTTCCACTTACACGTTCTGTAAACGCTCCTGCCTCAATTACATTCCACACTACCAACTTTAAAAATAAAACCCCGACGGAACCGACGGGGTCTGGTTTTTCATATAATAAGTTCAGCTGTGGTTTATTCACGCAGCCATATAATTGGAATGACTACGGATCAGGGATAAACAGATTATAAAGCTGACCTTAACCAGGATGCACATTGCTACTACTATTATATATGGCGTTCTCATAGGTATATACCTTATATAAAATAATATTACCTGGTTCACACCTGTAAATGTGTGTACCATCATTCACAAATTGGTTAAACTTGATAATGTAAGGGCAGATAAGGTAAGGCCGCAAATTCATTTGCAGCAAATAAACGTACAGGATATACGAATTAGGGCGGGGCTAATTAATAACTTTTAAATGTTGTATTGATCGGGGGGGAATCTGAACGTAAGTACGGCTGGTTGAAATGATTGGTTGAAGGAAAGCAGGTTTAAACAGAAACAGAAAAGTGGGGTTAATGTATTTGTGGATTCAAATTTAGAATAATTATTGAAATAAAAAATTATTGTTATGTAGTCCTGAAAAGTTTTAAGTGTTTTTGTTAAGGATCTTAGCAACACGTTGCAATTCTTCAAGTAAATGACGATTGAGCAAGCATTCCATCCAACATTGCGTTGGAAAAAATAATCTAAATCAAATTTTGTATAAATGCGACAAATGCGCTGAAAGCTCCAACCACCTGTTTACAATAAAAATGGTGAGCCACCCAATAAAGAGCCACTCACCTATGACCTGTAGAAAAAGAGCGTTTACAACAGGAGTAACAAAATCATTCCCGTCCTATTTGTTGGTTCCTGTAGTGCTGTTATTATTATCAGCTGAGATCTTTTTCCCGAGAACAGTGATGTATTGTTGTGCATCCTTATTTCCCGGATCTATGGCCAGTATCTTTTTCAAATTTTCTGTTGCCGATCTATAATCTTTTACCTGGTTGGTTTGATAAGCAGCCAGGTAACCATAGGCTTCCACCAACCATTTCTTGTTGGTTTTATTGGTGGCGTCTGTTTCAATCATAGAGATCAATTTGTTATACCAGGGAATAGCAGATCCCTTTTGCATGGTTGAATCACTCAATGAATTCACGCGGGCACGCCAGTAATAACCAAAAGCCTGGTCGGGATATTTTTGAATGTAGGTCCCAAACACCGTATCGGCCTGGTCATATGCTTCTGCCTTGAAATTGGCAATGCCCCAGTTGAACAGATCGATATTGGTTGCTTTGGGGTTGTCGGTATAATACATGCCCAACCATTTACCCTGGTTTACATAATCTTTCTGGTCTTTATACAGATCAGACAGCTTCTTATAAAAATGGAATTTCTCAGCCTGGTCTTTCGCCATCTCCACCGTTTTCAGATAGTAGGCAATGGCTGAATCTTCTTTGCCGGCTACACTGGCATACAGGTCGGCCATTACTTCATAATCCTTTGCCACCATGTTGCTATCCACTTCTTTCGAGAAATACCGGTTCATGCTGGTCATGGCATTGGCGGAGTCTTTCAACCCCAGGTAACTATAGGCCATCAACTTATACAGGCGCGGCATTGAATCGGCATTGTTATTATGTCCAAGCAGTTGTTGCGCATTGGTAATGGCGTCCTGGTATTGTTTATTCAGGTACAACAGATCGGTGTACAGCACGTCATTGGTTTTATTGGGATCGCTTTTGGCAACATACTGTTTAAAATATGCCATGGCCTTTTGTGGCTCAGTGAAATAATAGTGATAGTACAATTCGTACACAGCAGGCGCATAATTGCTGTCTGCTTCCAGCGCCTGGTTAAAATACTTCAAATACATTTCAGGGTTCTTCTGGGAAACAAATATCTTTCCCATGCGGTAAAGGGCCGCAGCGTGCTTATCATCTTTATCCAATGCTGCAGTATACGACTTGTAGGCATCTGAACCATTGCCCTGTTTGCGTTGCGCATCGCCCAGCATGGTAAAAAGGGCCGGATCTTTCTTTTCACGGTTTACAGCTTTATTGAGAAGCCCCACGGCATAATTGGCGTCGCCGGTTTTGGCAACTATATGAGCATTGGCGATGGCAGATAAAATATCAGCATTCTTTTCCCGGGTTTTATCTAATGCCTGGTCAAAGTAATATTTAGCGCTGTCCTTATTCCCTTTATTCAGCAGGTAACTGCCATAAGCAACCTGGAAATAAGGCTCTTCCTTAACGGATGCGGGCGCCTGGGAAAGCATATTTTGTAAAGTCGCAGCATTGTCTGAACTTAACCAGGCTTTTGACAACAGGTACCACCCTTCTGCATTCGCGGGATCGGCTTTTACAACCTGTTGCAGCAGATCTTCAGCACTTTTATACCGTTCATAGTAAATGAGCCTTTTTGCATCCTGAATGTTTTGTGATACAGCAACCAATGAGGTTATAACGCACAGTAGCAGAATAAATCCTTTTTTCATCAGCATTTTTTTAAAACCTTTTTGAACTTATTGTCAAACTTATTTCAGATGAATTAGGCTCCCCTTAATGCCAAATTAGAAGTGGATTAGAACCCGGTGTTTTCGCCAATTTTCCGCTGTAATAATTGATACTTTTTGAATTTGTAACTTAGATTGCACGTTGCGTGTAATTGCACACAGCTATAACAGGTTATGGAAGAAACGAAAATACTGGTCGTTGAAGACGAACAAAAGATTGCCGACACCCTGAACGTGGGGCTTAGTGAAAATGGTTACCATGTGGAGGTGGCCTATGACGGAAAAATTGGGGAACGGTTATTTTTTATGCATGATTTTAACCTGGTGATCCTCGACATCAATCTGCCGGGAATAAATGGGTATGAGCTGGCCAGGATCATCAGGGCACGTAATACGCATATCCCTATTATTATGCTTACTTCTTTAAGCACCCTGAACGATAAAATGGAAGGCTACGATGCCGGCACCGATGATTATATAGTGAAGCCTTTTGAATTCAGGGAACTGCTGGTGAAAATACGCGTACTGTTGAAACGCACCATGAACCAGAATGTGCCGGTAGGTAATATTTTAAAGGCAGCCGACCTCAGTATGAACCTCGACAGTAAGGAAGTGCGCCGCGGCAACGACATCATTAACCTTACCGCCAAAGAGTTTCAATTGCTGGAGTACCTGCTGCGGAACAAGAACAAAGTAGTATCGAGGGCGTCTATTGCAGTAAATGTATGGGATATTGATTTTGACACCAATACCAATATCATTGACGTATACATAAGTTATCTTCGCAATAAAATTGATAAGCCTTACGAACGGAAACTGATACAAACACATGTTGGCATGGGGTATATTTTAAAGGAAAATGAACGCTGATGCCTGTTAAACTGCGCATAACACTATTGTTCTGTCTTATAGTATTTGTGATCCTGGCCACAGTATGCGCAACTGTTTTTTATTTTTCATATACCGAACGCACCAATAATATCAGAACGCGATTGACCAACCGCGCCATCACCCTTGCCCGGTTATTGGGACAATCACAGGTGTTTGATCAAAACCTCATTCGTAAAATTGATTCTTCCACCTCCCTTAACCTTAAAGACAAAACCTTTCAGGCGTACGACTACCGCAACGATAAAATATACAGCTACAGCGATGCCCCGGCCGATTCCCTGGCAGTAGACTCCGCCATCCTCGATGATGCCCGCGTAAAAGGCACCATATTTTTCAAACTCGGCAATAAGGAAGCAGTAGCCTATCATTATGCCAATGCCACCACACGCATTGTAGTGATCACGGCGGCTTATGATGAGGATGGCAAGGCCAAGATCAGGACCTTATCGAACATCCTGCGGTTCAGCTTTATTGCCGGTATTATCATTGCGTTTGTTGGCGGGTATTTCTTTTCCGGGCGCTTATTGCGGCCCATCAGGCAGATAGCCGATGACATCAATGAAATTTCTGCCCAGAACTTTGCACGCCGCATCAGCACCAAAACTTCGGTAAAAGATGAATGGCATTACCTGGCGGAAACCCTTAACCAGTTGTTGAACCGGTTACAGGATAGTTTTGAGACCCAGCGCCGTTTTGTTTCCAATGCCTCGCACGAGCTTTCTACTCCATTAACAGCTATCAGCAGCCAGCTGGAAGTATCCCTGCAAAAGAACCGGGAAGCGCAGCAATACCGGGTAGTAATGGAATCGGTTTACCAGGACGTACGTCATTTGAGCAAACTCACGCAAACCCTGCTGGAATTTGCCCAGGCTTCGGGCGATCCGGGCGGATTGAACATCACGCCTGTACGTATGGATGAAATATTAATGGGCTTGCCAGCGGAAATGAAGAAAAGTAATCCTGACTCCCTGGTTATATTGTCGTTCAATGATATGCCAGCCGAAGAACAGAAATTAATTGTCTTTGGCAATGCCGAGCTTTTATCTACAGCCATCAGGAATATTGTCTCCAACGCCTGCAAATACTCTGAAGATCACAAAGCCATCATAAAGCTGAAGGCTGAAGGAGAAACTATTACTATTTCTATAAGCGATAAAGGAATGGGCATTCCTGAACCGGAACTGAAATACATCTTCCAGCCATTTTACCGGGTTAATACCACTGCCCATCAAAGCGGGTTTGGGCTGGGCCTGTCACTAGCCAATCGCATTATAAAGCTGCACAAGGGCAATATCACGGTTTCGTCCACCCCCGGACAAGGCACAGAATTTGAGATCACTCTACCCACCGCCAAATTCTAATAAACTTCTAACATGTAATTAATTGCACCATAACTATCAGGCAATAAATTGCCTGGGAAAGAGTTGGCGCAATGAAAATAAAACGATCAGTATATAGATTCCTGCTCGCGTTTATTATAATACTAGTTGTTGTAAGCAGTTTCCTTTTCAAACAAACCATTGATTACAAGGGGGAGAACAGGGAACTGATCTTGCAAAACGATTCATTGAGAGGAGTAGTAATTGAACTGACCCGCCTGATCGATACCACAAAAACGGCCGCCATCCCGCGAAAAAAATATTGATCACAACCCTGCCTCAATAATGACAAATATTCTTATTCCTACAGACTATAGCGAGGCATCGTTCAATGCACTGGAAACAGCCATTGTTATTGCTAAAAGAAATAATGCGTCTTTAATTTTATTACATATCGATGATGCAGGCTATCTTCCCGAGGATACATATGCCATTAAAAATGCCAGCCAGATTGGCCATGCCATTGCTGATAACATAAAGCAACGACATGGTATTCCCACTACTGTTTTACTTAAAGAAGGTTTTATTGGGCCTACTATTGTAAGACTGGCATTTGATATAAAACCCGATCTCATCGTGATGGGCGCCTATGGCGCATCGGGTCACCGGGATTTTTTTATTGGGTCTAACTCTTATTTTACTATTAAAAATGCCAGCTGCCCGGTACTTATAGTACCCGAAGGTAAACGCTGGCACGACTTCAACACCGTGCTTTTTCCCTTACGGCCAGCCCTGGGCGCTTTAAAAAAGTACCAGTTCATCAGCAACCTGGTTTTAAAAATACACCCCGACAGCAACTTCGAATTGTTCGGTATTTCTATCGACAGAAAAGAACAGGACCTGAAACAGGTAACTGAACTAGGCAACGAATTGAAAAAGTTCTGGAACCAGTTTCAGTATGAAGTAAGCTATAATCATGGAAAAAATATTGGGGAAGAAGTGCTGGACAAAGCCGATAAATCCAAAGCAGACCTGATTGTTGTTTCCTCCACGGTTGATGTAGCCACCAAACAATTCTTTATCGGGCCTTTCTCCCAACGGATCATTAACCATGCTCGCATTCCGGTGCTCTGCATTTTTAGAACGCCTGAAAATTAATACCCTTCACCCGATTATATTAATCCCGGTAAAATTTCCGGGCGAAATAGGCAACCGGCAACCCGATCGCTACGATCAGGATGGCGGTTGCAATCAGTGCTTTGTCTAAATGAAAAGCACCAGGCGGCACTTTGGTGAAACGCAGCACCACCAGATCCATGGCTATATAAATAAAAATCCCATATATGATTGCAGTAAGCGCTATGCTTTTGTGGAAGAATTTTATTGATGGGTAGATCATAAAAAATAAAGCGGTAAAACTGTAGGCGATAATAAAATGAAACAACAACCCCAATAACGCCATCAGCCAGCCGCCTGCAAAAGCAGCCTTACCAACCGCGCCGCTTGCAACATATTTTAATACGATCACCGGGCTGGTTCCCCGTACAAGCCAGGCCTGCACAAAGGCAGACAAAATATCAAGGCTTCCCGCCAGTAACCCTACCCAGGCTATTGTTGTCAACAATGGTTTAGTGGTATGCGATCGTGGTTGTGAAACGGGTTGAAAGGTTGTCATGAGGTTGAAGTTATGTAGTTACGGCATTGGCCTGTTGCTTTTTCAACCAAATGCAGGTTGCGACCTACGGAAAGCAGTTCCAGGTTTCAGGTTACAGGTTTCAAATTGCACGGTCAGGATTTTGTATTCCCTGCAACCTGTAACAAATTCCTCGTATTCTGTCAGCAATCAATTTTCCAGGATCGACATCACAACCTCCTTATAGCTTCTCCCTATAGGAATTTGCTCGCCGTTAACCTCCACATCAGTAGCAGAAAAGGCATCGATCTTGTTTTTGGCAACCAGGAAAGAACGATGCACCCGCAAAAAACCGTTCTTTGCCAGCATTTCTTCAATTTGCCCTAACTGAAATTTGGTGAGAATGGATTTATCTTTTGTAGTAATGCGAATGTATTCTTTCAAACTTTCAATAAAAAGGATCTCATCTATATAAACCTTCACCCGCTTTTTGCTCACGTTAAAAAACAAAGCTGCTCTTTCGGTAGCGGCTGCCGGTGAAACGGCCAATGTATCCTTACTACCCCGTTCTTTCAATTTATTAACGGCCATCAAAAACCGGTTGAACTCGATGGGTTTTAACAGATAATCCACCACATTCAACTCATAGCCCTGCAGCGCGTATTCCTGGTAGGCAGAAGTGATAATGATCTGTGGAGGCTTTTTGAGCGCTTTTATAAAATCCAGTCCTTTTAATTTAGGCAGGTGAATATCCAGGAATACCATGTCAATGTTTTCTTTTTGCAACAAGTCCATGGCATACAACGCATCGGTGCAAACGCCTTTTAATTGCAGAAAAGGCACCTGCTCAATGTAATCTTTTATTACTTCCGCCGCCAGGGGTTCATCCTCAACAATGATACAATTATACCTGTGCATAGCTGGTTAAATTTATATACAACTTTACCGAAAAAATCTGTGGGTCATTTTGTAATTGCAGATCATATTCCCGGTACATTAATTCCAGTTGCCTTCTCACATTGCGCAACCCGATGTTATCCCGTATTTCCTCCGAAGTATGATTCTCCTTGGTGTTCTCTATCTTAAAGGTAAGCCGTCCCTGTTGCAATTGTACCTGGATGCGGATAAATGAATCGAACCTGCTTTCACTGGCTCCATGTTTGAACGCATTTTCAACAAACGGCAATAACAGCAAGGGCGCTATCTGTTGCGAGCTATCATCAATATCGCGCTGAAAGTGAATGGTCAGCCGGTCGTACCGCATTTTTTCCAGCTCTATGTAATCATCCAGTATTTTAAGTTCATCGGTCACCGTAATAAGATCGCTTTTTGATTCATACAGCATAAAACGCAACAGCTTCGATAGCCGCATTACCACTTCCGCCGTATGTTCGGATCGTTTGCGGGCCAGCGCGTAAATATTATTCAAGGTATTGAACAAGAAATGCGGATTGGTTTGATGGCGCAGGAATTTCAATTCCGCCTCCAGTTTTTCCCTGATAAGGTTTTTCTCCCGTTCGCGGGCAGTCAGTTGAATGCGCAATAACTTTAAGGTGATGGCAACCCCCGACACAAAACCTATATCCATAACCGCCAGCAACACACTGAGCAGGTGAAACAGGGGCCTGTCCTTCAACATACCCGAATAAATCACCGGGTTAATGCAATACACAAAAACCAGCCGGTACAGTATGATGGTCACTATTATAGCGCCGGTTACCTGCAAAACGGTCCAGAACAGTTTCCTAGTTCCCTTTACAATCTCGGGAATGGCAACATAAAGAATAAAATAAGTAAATACCAGTTTGGGCACCCAGGCGGCAAGAGCGGCTTTAAACGCCATCCAGAACTGCACATTTTCCGGAATGTTTGTTAAAGCGGGGGCTACCCAAACAATTTCCAGCACGGTATCCTGCAATAGGTATATCAGCCAGAAGGCACTATGCATTAGCACTCGTTTCATAGTACCATAAAAGTCGGGAAAACAGGGGGATTATTATAAAAAGCCTATGAACGGCAAGTTGTTAAGAACGAACGACAGTTATTCCCGGCTAAGCGAGGCGGGTGCGGCGAAGCTTACACTTTCCGCTCATGGCTGTGGGCTGTTTTCTCAGCAACCTTGCAGCAACCAGTAAATTAACAGAAAGACCACGATGGTACCCAGGCATCCACCACCCCATTTCCAGGCGGCATATCCGGCGATCAATCCTCTCAGCCAGTCTCGCATAATAAAAATTTATAACAATAATCGTTTAAAAATCATGCCAGCCAATATCCGTTTATAAACAGCTATTGGCGTTGAATAAGCTATAAGGCTATTGCGTAAATTGAAATATGAAAAAATTGTCCGTTAGCCGCCGTTCCTTTTTGGAACAATTATCAATAGGCACTGCTTCCATATTGATGACTGGTCCGCTGGGTTTGTATGCCAGTAATAACCGCCCCGACCGCGTGTTGGGGGTTGCGCTGGTTGGATTGGGCAAGTACAGCACCCGTGAACTGGGACCGGCCCTGAAGCAAACAAAATGGTGCAAACTGACCGGTGTGGTAACCGGTTCAAAAGAAAAAGGAGAACAGTGGGCTAAGGATTATGGATTCCCGGTAAAGAATATCTATAGCTACGATACCATGGCTCAGATGGCAGATAATAAAGACATCGACATTGTGTACGTGGTTACGCCCAACGGCCTGCATGCGGAACATGCCATAGCTGCCGCCAAAGCCGGCAAACATGTTATTTGTGAAAAACCAATGGCCAATACCGTGGCAGAGTGTGACCAGATCATTGCCGCCTGCAAAGCGGCAAAAGTTAAATTGTCTGTAGGTTACCGCCTGCATTTTGATCCTTACCACAAAGAACTCATGCGTTTGGCCAAGGAAAAAGATTTTGGCCCTTTTATGAACATGAGCGGCGACCGGGGGTTCATTATGCAAAATAAAGTATGGCGTGCCGATAAAAAACTGGCAGGAGGTGGCCCGCTGATGGACGTGGGTATTTACCTGATACATGGCGCCTGTATGGCAGCCAATGGTATGGCGCCCATTGCAGTAACCGCCAAAGAATTTATCAAAACAAAACCTGAACTATTTACCGATGTGGAAGAAGGGATCAGCTGGACCATGGAATTTCCCGGCAATGCCATCTGTACGGCACGAACCAGTTATCAGCACAGCGCCGACAAATTCAGGGCAGAAGCGCCTAAAGGCTGGATCGAATTCAAAGAGCATGCATTTACCTATCGCGGCCTGGTAGTGGAAACCAGCCTCGGCCCGTTAAGCTTTACACCGCCCAATCAGCAGGCCCTGCAAATGGATGATTTTGCCAATTGCATAATAACCAACCGGCCATCCATTGTACCCGGTGAACTGGGCAGGCGCGATCTGGCGATCATTGAAGCTATCTATAAGGCAGCCGCCACCCAAAAAAGAGTGGAAGTAAAAATATAAAAGCGGCGCTCCAAAATGGACTATCTTAGCAGTCAAATTAAACCAACCAGGTAGTCCGCATATGCTTCCATGGAAAACGATCATACAATTCCAAAAAGATTGTGATACACCCGTTTACTTGCAAATAGCCAATTCCGTTATCCGGGAAATGAGAAAAGGGCGTGTTGGCCCCGGCATAAAATTGCCCGGTACCAGACAAATGGCCGAGATCCTGGAAGTGCATCGTAAAACGATCGTGCGGGCTTATGAAGAACTCGATGCACAGGGCTGGATAGAAATGCATCCGTCAAAAGGAACGTTTACCAGTAAAGAGCTGCCTGAAACAAATGCGCGGCGCTTAACCAATAATCAAAAACAAAATTCTTTTCCCCCAACTACCGGGTATACTGTTAAAGTAAACAACGCCGTTCGCACCCCGGTGCCTCCCATGCGGCACATTATAGGCTTTCACGATGGCCCCGACATGCGTTTAATTCCTTCGGATGAACTCGGCAGGGCCTATAAAAGTGTTTTATCGCGACATACCTATTTAAAGTTCATGTCGTATGTAGAAACAGCAGGCGTACAAAAATTCAGAACGGTATTATCAGATTACCTGAATGCCAGCAGGGGTTTGCAAACAACTTTTGAAAACATCCTGGTAACAAGGGGCAGCCAGATGGCCCTGTACCTGCTGTCGCTCGTTTTATTCTCAAAAGGCGATACGATTATTGTAGGCGACACTAACTATTACTATGCCGATCATGTTTTCCTGATGGCCGGGATGCAACTCGCGCGCATAAAGGTGGATGATTGCGGTATCGATGTAGATGCTATTGAAAAACTCTGCAACCGTAAAAAGATCAAAGCGCTGTTTATTACTTCGCATCACCACTATCCAACTACAGTAACCCTGTCGGCTTCCCGCCGGATCAAACTATTATCACTGGCCGAGAAATATGGCTTTATCATAATTGAAGATGATTACGATTATGACTTCCATTATTTAAGCAGTCCATTACTACCATTAGTTAGTGCAGATAACAAAGGTATGGTCGTTTATATTGGAACGCTTAGCAAGACCGTAGCCCCGGCTATTCGTACCGGCTATATTGTAGCGCCGCAAAACCTTATCACGGAACTGACCCGTGTACGGCAGTTGGTTGATTGCCAGGGTGATCCCATTATGGAATTAGCATTAATTGAAATGTTTGAAGAAGGCCATATAAAACGGCATATGAAAAAAGCGCTGCTGGCCTATCACAAACGGCGGGATTTTATCTGCGGTTTATTGAAGAACTCTTTATCAGATATTATTGATTTTAAAATACCCGATGGCGGACTCGCCATCTGGGCAAAGTTCCATAAATCGGTACCGCTGCCTCCGCTTTCCGAAAAATTAAAGACCCAGGGACTCATTCTCTCGAATGGTTTAATACATAATACGTCCTCTCTTTCAATAAATGCAACCCGCATGGGCTTTGGCTGGATGAATGAAGAAGAAGCCGAACAGGCGGTTGACCTGTTAACAAAAACCATCCACTCAAAAAAATAATTACAGTTCTCCGTTATTGTGCCGATTTATACAATTTACAGTTGATCGATTGTATCAACTTTGTCTTCATGTTTATCTAGTGGGATAACACAAATATAATTTACTGTTGCCCCATCGAACCGGACTACCAGAAATCTAAAAACCGGATACCGGAATAGTCCGAAGACCAATTACCTTTACAACCGATTTATTAAGTTTTAAAAAGTTAAGCCATGAAAAAGTTCATTTTCATTCTTTCATCCCTGCTTCTCAGTTTTAGTTTATTTGCGCGTGATCCAGACGAAGGTCTGATCAAAAGCTTCTCTTCCAGTTTTCCAAAAGCTGAACAGGTTCATTGGTATGAAATGCCAAAAGCCTGGGTGGTTAATTTTGTTGCAGATGGTATTCGTGCACGGGTTGTTTACCTGAAAGATGGTAAAGCAACTGAATTTACGCGGTACTATTTTGAGCAGAACCTACCGTTCGTAATCCGTTCTAAAGTAAAAGAAGCTTACCCTAACAAAAATATCTTTGGCGTAATTGAAGTTTCCATCCTGACGGAAACCGGCGCTTCCCAGCTTGAATATTATATAAAGCTGGATGATGCAAAAAGCTGGCTAACCGTTAAGTCTGACACGGATGGGAATTTGACCGTCCAGGAAAAGTATAAAAAAGTGCAATAAAAGGCGGGGAAAATAGTTATTGTCTGTACTAAAAGGCAGAAAGGGTTGAAAGTGGATCTTTCAGGCTTTCTGCCTTT
>NZ_JBJMLX010000392.1:0-16421 GCF_045805085.1 Niastella sp. | reverse complement strand
GGAGTTGATCTATTTTGTGATCTTTCATACCCAGCGCCACACCAACCAGGTAAAACGCATCAGTGAAAAACTGGTAAGCGTATAGGAAAACAGGTATTTTAGCAGGAAGGAATAAACTGCCTGCCTATGCTATACAAAAGAATGCCTATTGAAAAGGAGTCGCCCGAAGAAAGGGGGTATGAGAGCATCCTGTTCAACCTGGCCGAAAGCTCCGTTACCGACCTCACCTTTGGCGAACTGAATATTCAGCTGAACGAGCTGAAGCTGGAATACATTCCCCACAGGGGCAATGTACACCTTCGGCAAATGCTGGCGACGGAAGCAGGTGAATTACACCCCGACCAGGTGTTGCTTACCAATGGCGCCTGCGGCGCGCTGTTTATTATCAATACTGCCTTGCTTGCCCCAACTGATCATTTAATAGTAGTGCGGCCCAATTATGCCACCAATATTGAAGTGCCTCTAACTATTGGTTGTACCATCAGTTACATAGATCTGCAACTGGAAGAAAACTGGCGCGTGAACCTGCCCGCTATTGAAGCCGCCATAACACCGGCAACAAAACTCATCAGCATAACCACGCCGCATAATCCTACCGGCACGGTCATGACACAATCCGAATTGGGAGCCCTGGTGGCCCTGGCCGAACGGCAGCATATTTACCTGCTGGTTGATGAAACCTATCGCGACACCTGTTTTACCACGCCCTACCCTGTAGTGGCTTCTATGAGCGAACGGGTCAGTAGTGTTTCTTCCTTATCAAAAGCATTTGGTTTGCCGGGGTTAAGGATCGGTTGGCTCATAACCCGCAATGAAGAGTTGATGGAGCAATTTCTGGCGGCAAAAGAGATGATCTATATAAGTAATGCCGCGCTGGATGAAGAAGTGGCCACGCAGTTTTACCGGCAAAAAGAAAAGCTTGCAATGATCATCAACCAAAAAGCAATGGAAAACTTTCAGTTGCTGCGTGCCTGGTTGCAACAGGAACCCGCCCTGGAATATGTATTACCGCAGGGAGGAGTGGTTTGTTTTCCCCGTCTGGCGCATCCCGAAACAATTGATATCCCCCGCTTTTATGAAACGCTTACACAAAAATACAAGACCATGGTGGGCCCTGGTCATTGGTTTGCCATGCCCGATAATTATATGCGTATAGGTTTTGGCTGGCTGGGCAACACCGCCTTTCAACAGGGGCTGCAGCATGTTAGTAAGGCGATTGAAGAAAGCAAGCGGTAGTTATTCCAGCACCAAAACCCCAAATGCCGAAGGAGTATGAAAGTCTGGTTGCGTGGAATTGGGTTTTACCCAGCTGATCCAGTGAAAAGCATTATAACCACCCTGTGCGGTTTTTCTTTCTGCCCTGAACAAACCGGCCAGCATCCGATGTTTTTGTAAAAGCCTTAGCTCATTGAGTGATTGTATGCTGATGGCTATTTCAACAATATAGCCGGTATTGGTAGCCGATGTTTTTATAAAGTACTGTTTAGCCGGCCATGACCAGGCATAATCCATTTTACGGTAAAACGAGGCGCGGTAATCGAGCGTTCGGCCAGTAGCATCCATTTCAAGGCAATAATAAGGCAATAAAGAAGTGTCACGGGTCATAAAGATCTCCACCCGGTCAGAGGCGCCGGCATCTATCTTGTTATTTTTAATCACCGGGGTTATAATGGAATCATCGGTTGCCTGGTATAAACAATACAGCCATTCACCATCCCAAAGGGCCGAAAACGAGGTGGCGGGCGCTTTATCCGGTTCCCAGGGAAAAGTGAAATCTGTCAGCACCGTGGCTTTTTGCCAGGCCTTATTATCACCCCTGCCGGTTATTTTCATTGTGTTCCCGGGTATTCTTTTTACTGTATATGTTTGGGCGTCTGCCCGGATAACAAACAGTAAGAAAGTAGCGGTAAGGATAAAATCGGATAGCTTCATGACTAATTGCCTGTTGTTTTTGCTCTTTCCATGGTAGCTGCACTGGTGGTGGAGCTTCTCAATTTAGTTACTTCTGCCGAGGCAACAAGGCCATTTTCTTTAAAGAACCTTTTATTGATATAGGTGACAATAGAAGCAATGGCATGGTCATCGAGAAAGCCGCCATGGGCGGGCATAACGCCGTTGAAGGTCTTTCCATTCACCTTTATTTCTCCCTGCAGGCCGTTTAAGATCACTTTTATCAATTGATCTTTATTGCCTGTCACCCAGTCGGATCCGGCCAGCGGAGGATAGCGGTTGTTGTCGCCCTTTCCATCGCGTTGGTGACAGCTGGCGCAATAGCTGTTGTATAAGATCAGTCCGTTCATTTCGCCGCCCAGTCCCAGGTTGTCCTTCACTTCATCGGGCGTTTTAATATAGGTGCGCGATTTGCGTTGCTCCATGGACGCGAGTTGTGCCGGTCCAAAAGAGGTTTTATTGCCTTTATACATCACCCGCCAGATCTTCCCTTTATTTGATTCGGAAATATACAACGATCCATCGGGTCCTTCTGCCAGGCCCATGGGCCGGTAAACGGCATCGCTGGTATTGTAGACTGTATCAACGCCGGTAAAACCATCGGCAAAAACTTCCCAATCGCCTGCGGGCTTTCCATTGTCAAAGGGAACAAAACAAACAATGTACCCGGCTTGTGGGTAGGGCGATCGATCGGTAGAACCATGAAAAGCAACAAAGGCCCCTTTCTTATACCGTTCGGGGAATTGATCGCCGGTATAAAAAAGTAGGTCCATAGGAGCCCAGTGACCGGGGAACCCCATTACCGGTACATCAAACTGGTTGGCCCGGCCAATGGTTTTGCCATCACCGCCGTAACCGGGCTGCAGCATATTTTTTTTCAGCATATGGTCGTAATACGCATAAGGCCATCCGAAATTGGAGTGCTCCGTAACTTTTAATAAAGGCTCTGAGGGAAGCACAGCGGCCTGCCAGGCGGAATAGGTATGCGGGTAGCGGGTGTGAAAATTATCCATGCCGTTCATGGCCACGTACAGGCAATCGTCCATGGGGTTCCAGTCTATCGCCAGTACGCTTCTGATGCCGGAGGCATATTTATAACCATCCTTCTGGGTTTGTTTTAATTTGGCCGCATCGAAGCGCCAGATGCCTGCATGTGTTTTCAGATCGGGCGCGGGATTCAGTCCCCTGCCACCGGGAATACCAGCGGGGCCAACCGTGTTGATGTCCTGTGCCGCATCGGTGGGCGCACCAAAGGGCACATACATATGACCATGCCGGTCAAATGCAAAAGGTTTGGCGGTATGCCAGTGTTTTCGCAGGTTTTCGTCATCGTCAATTAAAATAGTATCGGTTTTAGGATCGGGGAACAACTGGCCGGCCAGTAATTTATTCCTGAAAATATATTTTACGGTGGAAGTATATAAGTAACCATCATATACGGCTATGCCTGCGGGCAAACCGCCCTCATCTTTATAATTGCCAAAATAGGAAATGATGTCGGCTTTGCCATCGTTGTCGGCATCCCGAAGGCCTACGGTTCCCCCGCTGCCATGCATAATGTCGTTATAGGTTAATTTAACATATATGTCACCGTTGGCGTTTACGGTAAGATGCCGGGCGCGTCCCAGGCTGTCGGCCACTACCACTGCCTCGAAGTTGCCCGGTAAAAACAGTCCGCCATTGCCGGGGTCGCCTGCAGGCAGCGGCGCCTGTTTGGGCGACTGGCAGCAAACCAGCAAAATGCATAAACAGGGCAACGGATATGGCCAAAACCGGCTAAGCATAATTGTGGGCATGTCGGCGGTTAGTTTAATGAATAAAAAGCCTTATCAGATCGTACACCATCTGACGAATAGTATTACAGCAGGTTTTTCGTGTAGTACAGCAAGGAGGAAAAGGAAACGCTGTTCCCGTATTATGAAGTGGGTATTAAGTGTAGTTTGTAACTTAAATGTATAAAATTTTTCCGCCTTGCGGTGCAGTCGGTGCTTATTTTTTATCTTTAGAGCTTTGACCCTTTTCACAGTAGACCCTTAAACAACCAAACTAGCTATGGGACTCGATTCCGTAGAGATTCTCGTGAATGTAGAAAATGCATTCGGGATCACTATTTCCAATTATGAAGCGGAGAAAATAGCCACCGTAGGGGATATTCATTGCCTGGTGTGGCGCACTCTGCAGGGCCGGCAAAGCATGCGATGCAAAACGCAGCAGTTATTTCACAAACTCCGCTATACCCTCGCCACCAAATTCAATGTACCCAAAGAAACAATTGAGCTGGATGCTTCGCTGAACGAAATTTTCCCGGTAGCAAACCGGCGATTGCTGTACCGAAAACTGGAAAAAGAACTGCAGTTAAAATTGCCACCGCTGGAATTGCCTCCGGGCTGGGTGGTTGTACTGCTGATTACGGGCGCGGTATTAATTATTGGTACCGGGATTATTTCCCTGGTACTGGTGCTGCGGTTTCATTATACCCGCTGGTTGTATCTGCTGCCGGTGCTGGGTATCCTGATAACAAAGTTTGTATCCAATATCCTCGATTCTGTAAGAACGGTTTTCGAACCTGCTTTGTTAAATGACTATACCCGGTTGGTATTAACGCTCAATTACGGCACCCTGGTGCAGGAAAATGGCACCAACCAAAAGGAGGTAGAGCTGGTGATCGATCATATTATAGCCGATATAGCCGGGGTGGAAGTTCATGAAGTGACTCCTGAGAAGCATTTGGGCAACGACCTGGGTATCGATTAACCGTTAAGTTGTATAACATTTGAATTATTTAATTTAAACAAAATGACCGGGCGGCTGGTTATTGTTATTTTTAAACAATAAAAATTCTACTATGAATGATGTTGCTTTAGCTAACCAGCCTACCAAAGAACTGTTTATTAAAATGGTAGTTGATGCCTGGAACGCCTCCACCAACCAGGTTACAAAACTGTTTAATGAGTTGTCTGACGAACAAATAATGGCAGAAGCGGCCCCCGGTAGAAACACCGGAATTTATTTATTGGGTCACCTGACAGCCGTTACCGATAGAATATTGCCATTATTAGGATTGGGCGAACGTTTATACCCCCAACTGGATAAACCGTTTTTAGCTACACCCGATAAATCAGGTTTGGAAATCCCTTCCATACAGGAGTTGAAACAATACTGGTCAGCAGTAAATGCAAAACTGTCGGCTGCCATTGCCACCGTTTCGCCCGACGAGTGGTTTGCTAAACATACATCTGTTTCAGCAGAAGACTTTGCCAAAGAACCACACCGCAATAAATTAAATTTGCTAATGAACAGAACCAATCACCAGAGCACGCATTATGGTCAGCTTATTTATCTGAAACCTAAAAATTAGGAATACCTTTACCCGGTGAAGGTAGTGCGGCGTATTACCCGGCAGACCAATAATGACCCGACAGATGAAAAAGAAGATTGATCACATACTATATGCCCGCGAGAAGAATATCACTGAAGATGAAACCGTTCGGCAATCCCTGCCCCATAAAGACTTTCGATTTGCCAATCCATTTATAGTTATACACCACGTTGGGCCGGTTACCTACCAGCCTGGTCAACATGCAAGAATAAACCCGCATCCGCATCGGGGGTTTAGTCCGTATACATTTATGTTACAGGGCGAAGGGTATCACCGTGACAATGCCGGCAATGATGAAATAATAAAAGCAGGCGGGGTGCAATGGATGTTTGCAGGCAGTGGTATCCTGCACAGCGAAGGGCCTACCAATGAATTATTGGAAAAAGGCGGCATACAGGAGCTCATTCAACTTTGGATCAATGTGCCTAAAGCCAATAAATGGGATAAGCCATTTTACCAGGCCGCTACTGCCGAACAGTTACCAAGGGTGATCGATCAGCCGGGTGTGCAGTTCAGACTGGCCAGTGGCGATTATAACGGTCAAACCGGGCCTATTCAAAACTTTACACCCGTTATCTCCATGATCGGTGAAATAGAGGCTGGCAGGGAAATTGAATTGAATGGCGCACCTGATTACTGGACACTTCTGTACGTAGTAAAAGGAAAGGTGGTGGTAAATGACCAGTCCGTGGAAATGCACCACCTGGTAGTATTTGATAAAGCCGCCGGGGAGATTGTAGTAGCGGCTACCGAAAATGCTCAGCTTTTATTTTTAAGTGCCGAGCCCATTGAAGAACCAGTTGCCGCAAAAGATAATTTTGTAATGAACACGGCCGAAGAAATAGAACAGGCCCTGGATGATTATAAAAATGGAAAGTTTGGAAGTTTAAGCTATTAAATAACATTCATATGCAACCTAACATTGGTATCAAACCGGAAAATCTAACCGCTGTAGCACACATTTTAAATGGTTTACTGGCAGATGAATTTTTGCTGTACACCAAAACGCGTAATGCGCACTGGAATGTAGAAGGTCCTGATTTCCACGACAAACACAAATTCTTTGAGGCGCAATATGAGGCGCTGGATGAGATCATGGATTCAGTAGCTGAACGCATTCGTAAACTGGGACATTATGCACCTGGTACGTTGAAAGATTTTTTACAGCTCACTCACCTGACAGAACAAAGCCGCGAAAAAAACGACAGCCTCGGTTTTATTAAAGAATTACTGGCTGATCATGAAACCATCATCGTTTCCATGCGGGAAAACATAGACCGTTTTGCCAATGAGTATAAAGATGCTGGCACCAGCGACTTTATTACAGGGTTGATGGAAGAGCATGAGACAATGGCCTGGATGTTAAGAGCACACTTCCGGTAATCGAACTTAATATGAAATAAAAGAAATTGCCCCCGATCACGGCTCAGCCGGGACCGGGGGCATTCTTTTTTAGGATATTGGATCGCTTATTAATCATAATCAGAGATCCGGACAGCAAACACACAACGGTTATCCGTACCATATTTCACCGTTTCATACTCCGTTAAATTCCACAAATAACCGGTGCTTTGTTCATAGTACAGGTCTTCGGCGCCATGAGGCCAACGGTAGCGAACACCGGCTGCAGCGCCATCATTATACCGCGTAAGACGGGCAGTTGACCCTTCGTAGCTGCTGTTGCCGGTTGTAGACATAAATGTTTTTGTACCGGCGCGGTACACACCCTGAATGCCATTCACATTGGTATTGTCATTATCGATAGGCGTAATTACCTCCGGAGCAGGACTGGTAACTATTTGTCCGGAAGCATTTAAATGAAAACCGAACACTTTGGGAACTGTTGTTTCAGTTGCTTCAATATACTGACCGGTCCAAAGCATGATATCAGAAGCAGTAGCACCGGTGCCTGTTTCAATGCAGGAGAAAGGTGAAGCATTGGTGATCTTGTAATAACCGGTTTGCGGCAGAATGTAGGCATAGTTAAATGCTTTCAAGGTGCCATCTGTTTCCTCGCCACAGCGGGTTTCCGTATCATCACCCGCAGCAGATACAAATTTGGTGAGATCAAATACCCGAATGCCCAGTTTGGTATCGGCCACATATACTTTGCTGCCGTAGCAGGCAATGCCGCCGGCGTGAATGGTTACCGGTGCATACGAATCAAGTTGGGTATAGGGGTTGGTTGCTTTATACAACGCACTGTTCAACATATTGGCTTTGTTCTGTACCAACAAAATATGGCGATACGTGATGTTGCTCATGCTGGTGATATCAACCAGGCAAACGCGAACGCCCTTCTGTTGATTATTCACGCCGGCAATATCATCAGATCCAACACCATACCAGGTGATGAGCAAATAATTTTTAGAACCCCAGGTGAAACCGGTGATCCCCTGTGGGCGCCATTCGGTAGTGCCTTCATCGCCGTCGTTCCATTTAAAACCTTTTACCTGGTTGGCGGCGGGAATGTTAAATCCATAAACGGAAGTGTAGCCGCTGCTGGTGCCTACCCGGTTAAGACTCAATTGATCGGGTGTTTTGTAACCATAAGAAGATAAGGTGTTAACAAAGCTGCTTTCGTCTGTATAGGTAACCGTTACATTGGCGGCTATGGAGTTTTCTACCGGAACCCTGGCCGTGTTGTTGGTGGTTGATTCTTCGGCAGGTATTGGCTGCGTTTGTTTGGCACAGGCAAACAGCGTTGTTGCTGCCATAGCAGCAATACAATACATATGTATGTTCACAGGATTGTTTTTAGGTTAAATAAATATTGTTGATTAGTTCTGCCATAGATATAGACTCTGCAAGCGAATAGATGGTACTATCGATCATGCTGCTTTATTTTTCAACAAAACGCACCCACGCACGGCAGCTGAACAGACTATTAAGTATATGTGAAGTTTTTGTAAATGAAGGATATATACTAAAAAAGCATAACATAAATAGGGGCGATTGGGAGGTTATTTTAAAAAACTATGCGTAAACGCGAAAGAATTATATTTTTGGCCAATCAATTATGGATCAATAATGCAAAAGACGAAGCAAGGAAATTGAATGCGGTAAGCAAATAAGTTCTCACAAAAATAACGGTGACAAATTATTATTATCTAAAGGTCCTGATGGGTTTATAGTTATTGCAGTTGCATCGACTAAAGAGATAACATTTCAAACGTATTATGACAGTATAGTTAGGTCTTTTGACATTGATGAATTTATAGCTGTTGATATGATCGTGCTGCCGGGTAACCGTTTTGCTGTTGCCGATAAATACAGAGTAGAGGTATATGATCTGACAGATTATCAATCGGCTTTTAAATGCTGGGAGCATGAGGTTGAAAATGAGGTAGTAGCCGTTTTTCCCGGCCCCAACCGTGACCAAATAGGCGTTTTGGAATCAAATGGAAAGATAACTTTGCATAACATCAAGGAATCGGAATAAGATAGGATTC
The DNA here is from genome assembly GCF_045805085.1 of Niastella sp. NCBI lineage: Bacteria > Pseudomonadati > Bacteroidota > Chitinophagia > Chitinophagales > Chitinophagaceae > Niastella > Niastella sp. The sequence goes on along the minus strand of NZ_JBJMLX010000392.1, from coordinate 7,640 downwards.
AACTAATTATTACCATTCACCTTAAAACTATTACGCTTGCAATTATCCGAAGAACAAGTACTTGCCCTGGCGCCTGATGAATCCTCCAAAAAGTCAGGAAAAGAATTGTCCGGCCCGGGCAAATGGGTAAGCAAAGGGGTGAACGAGCTGGCGCTTTGGGGCGAATGCCAGGGCAGCGGAAGCAAGCCCTATCAAACCCAGGTTGACCTGGTAAAAATGGCCTTTAAATGCAGCTGTCCCAGCCGCAAATTCCCCTGCAAACATGGTGTAGGACTGTTGCTTCTCTACGTTCGCACAAAAAATGATTTTACCAGTCATGACATGCCCGCATGGGTTTCGGACTGGATCAGCAAACGATCAGAGAAGCAGGAAAAGCAGGCAGAAAAAAAGGAGAAGCCGGTTGATGAAGCGGCACAGGCAAAGCGCCGCCTGGCCCGCGAACAAAAGGTAAGCGATGGCATTGAAGAATTACTCCAATGGATAAAAGATATCATTCGCAATGGGATCATCAGCATACCTGAAAAAGGGTCCGCCTGGTTCGAAAATATGTCGCGCCGTATGGTTGATGTGCAGGCGCCCGGACTGGCCGGCATGATCCGGAACCTGTCGGAAATAAATTTCTACCGCGATGGCTGGCAAACAGAATTTATAGATCAGTTATTGCGGCTGTACATCATCGCTACGGGATTTAAAAACAATGAAACCCTTCCCGCCTTATTACAACAGGACATTCGTACCTGGATCGGCTTTACCCAAAACCAGGAAGAGTTAAAAGAACAAACCGGGGTTACCGATACCTGGCTGGTGCTGGGCAAACAGGTTACCGAAGAAGAGAATTTAACCATTGAAAGAAACTGGCTGTATGGGATCAACAGCAATCAATATGCGTTGGTGCTGCAATTCCTGATCCGCGGCCAGGGGGCGCAGCTGGCATTAACACCTGGTCTGTTTGTACAGGCCGAACTGGTTTTCTACCCTTCCGTTTCGCCACTAAGGGCCATTGTAAAAAAACAGATCAATACCGAAAAGGTGCAGCAATACAAAGGCTTTATCAACTGGCAACAGGTGGTGGAAGCAGAAACCACGCATGCGAGCGCCTTGCCTTTTCACAGTGAGAGGCCATTTATCGTTGAGCAGGTGCGACCGGTTTTTTATAACCACCAATGGTGGCTGCAGGACAGCAATAATGCGATGATGAAAATTAAGGTGGGATTTAAAAACATCTGGAAGCTGTTGTCATTAAGCGGCGGCGAAGCATTGAATATGGCGGTGGTGGGAAAAGAAACAGCGTACGAACCCTTTGGGGTATGGTATCAGAACGAGTACAGGATTTTATAAGGGGATTGACACATTAATCAAATTGAGGATATGCGAACCTGGGATCAAATTATTAATACAGCTTTGCTAGGTACAGACAAACGAACGCTTGCCGTCAATGAATTACCGGCTGAACTGGCAGAGTTGGCTGCGCTCATTCAAAATAGTACAACTGATAAAGAAGAACAGTTTTTAGAAATAGCCGCCCTGGCATTTAATTATCGACAGTGCGGGGTATTGCCCTTGCAAAAAGAAGGGGTAACGGTTTCCCAGGCAGCCATTGAAGAAAAACCATATTGTTCGCCATTGGCCATTCAAACGTTGCGGGATATATTGGAATCGGAAAGCAATTCCTTGTTACAATTCTGGCTACAACTATGCGAGGCAAAAAGCCGGATCGTAACACCTGAGTTGGTGCCCACTTTATTAACCATTGGCACGCAGCAAAAAAAATTACAGAACCTGGTAGTAGCCTGTTGTGGTAAACGAGGCGATTGGTTGAGTAAATTCAATCCCGAATGGAATTTTTCAACTGCCACTACCCAGGAAGAGTTATGGCAAACCGGTTCCGCCGAACAACGCAAAGCAGTGCTGGAACAATTGCGCAAAGATGATGCTGCCCTGGCAAGAACCTGGTTGCAGCAAACCTGGGCGCAGGAAGATGCCGGCACAAAAGTGGAGTGGCTGATGATCATGGCTATCAACATCGGCTCAGCTGATATTGAGTTTTTGGAAAGCCTGGCAAAGGAGAAAAGTAAAAAAGTAAAAGATGTGGCGCTTTGGTTGCTGAAGCAAATACCAGATTCTCCCATCGTACAACAATACCGCCATGTACTGCAGAAGACGATCACCATTGGTAAAAAAGGATTGCAGATAAAGTTGCCCGCAGGCCTGGATGAGAATCTTTTCAAAAATACCGGGCTTGATAAACTAAGCAACAACAAGGATTTCACTGATGAAGAGTTCATTATATATCAACTGGTGCAGGCGGTGCCACCTTCTTTTTGGGAAACCCGTTTGGATAGTGAACCCGATGTGATCATCCGGTCGATGCAAAAAGATCCTACGGGTAAAAAATTAATGCCCGCACTTGTACAGGCTGTCGTGGCGTTTAAAGATCAGCGCTGGGCTACGGCTCTTATGCAAAACAGCCAGGTGTTTTACATCGACATCATTCCATTACTGCCGGTGAAAGAACAGGAATTTTACAGCATCAAGTTCATGGACCAGTTCTCGGAGAATATAATAGAACATGCGATCAAATGGGAAGATACCTGGAGTATTGATCTTACCCGGGCCATCTTTATAAAAACTGCAAAAAGTGTTTATCAGTATAACCGCTCGTTCTATAGCCGGTACATCCATTGTATACCCGTAGACATTGTTACCGAATTGGAAAAATGCGCGCCGGGTGAAGACTATCTGAAAAATACCTGGAACAATACAAGCCAATATATAACCACGCTCATCAATCTGAAAAAGCAAACTATACAATCCTTTAACTGATTAAAAATAATAACACCTTATGTCTTCCTTACTACGTCAACACGCCGAACAATTATATGCCCAGGAGTTGGAGGAATTGCAAAAGCAGGAAACCGGCAAACGCCCGGGCAACTGGAAGTTAACGCCTCAGTCGGTAGTAACTTACTTAATGGGAGGAAAGCTACAAAACGGGTTTGAAGTAACCCCCAAATACATTGGCAACAAACGGTTGATGGAAATAGCAGTGGCTACATTGACTACCGACCGCGCTTTGTTATTATATGGATTGCCCGGTACGGCAAAAAGCTGGGTAAGCGAGCACCTGGCTGCGGCGGTTTGTGGCGACTCCACCATGATTATACAAGGTACGGCAGGTACGAGTGAGGAATCTGTTCGTTATGGATGGAACTATGCCCGGTTACTGGCTGAAGGTCCGTCAGAAAAAGCATTGGTGGAAACACCGGTAATGCGCTCTATGAAGGATGGCAAGATCGTGCGGATAGAAGAGTTGACGCGTATTGGCGCCGATGTGCAGGACACGCTCATTACCATTCTGTCTGAAAAAACATTGCCTGTGCCCGAATTAAATACAGAAGTACAGGCGGTAAAAGGATTCAACGTAATAGCAACTGCGAATAACCGCGATAAAGGGGTGAATGAATTGTCGAGCGCATTAAAGCGCCGGTTCAATACAGTTATCTTACCCGTGCCTGATTCAATGGACGAAGAAATAGACATTGTAAAACGCCGGGTGGAAAGTTTTGAAAAGGTAATGGAGTTACCGGCTGAACCACCGGCATTGTCGGAGATCCGTCGTATTGTGACCATCTTCAGGGAACTGCGCAGCGGCGTTACCATCGATGGAAAAACAAAAATAAAAACACCCAGTGGTACGCTCAGCACGGCAGAAGCGATATCAGTAGTAAATAATGGATTGGCAATGGCGGCATATTTTGGCGATGGTCAATTGAAAGCGGCTGATCTCGCTGCGGGTATTATAGGTTCGGTAGTGAAAGACCCGGTGCAGGATAAACTCGTTTGGCAGGAATACCTGGAAACAGTTGTAAAGCCAAGGGAAGACTGGAAAGATATTTATCGCGCCTGCCGCGATTTGCTGTAACCCCCACTAACTCACATGATCCATATATTAGGCATACGACACCATGGTCCCGGTTCAGCCAGAAATGTAAAAGAGTTTCTGGAAACAATAAAGCCGGATATCGTTTTGGTAGAAGGGCCGCCCGAAGCGGACTCCCTGCTGCAATGGGTAAACCATGCTGAACTGAAACCACCAGTAGCCATACTGGTGTATCAGCCCGATGATCCGCAGCGATCGTCGTTTTATCCGTTTGCAGAATTTTCACCCGAATGGCAGGCTATAGCTTATGCCCGCCGCAACAACATTCATGTGCGGTTTATGGACCTGCCCATCAGCCATCAGATCGCGCTGGAAAAAGAAAAAAAAGAACCGCCTGCTTCCCCTGAACCATCCGTGAATAGTTATATGGTCCGGAACAACGAAGCAGGACAAAGAATAGCCTTCGCCAAAGACCCCATCTCGTATCTGGCAGAAGCCGCCGGCTATGATGATGGCGAGAAATGGTGGGAGCATATGTTTGAGCACCGGCAAAGTAATGAACAGGTGTTTGATGCCGTAACAGAGGCTATGCAGGTGTTACGCGAAACCATGCCGGGAAAGGAAGATAGGGCAGAACAATGCCGCGAAGCCTGGATGCGAAAAACTATTCGCCAGGCGGAAAAAGAAATGTTCCGGAATATAGCGGTGATCTGCGGCGCCTGGCATGCGCCCGCATTGGTTACCATGCCCGGCGCCAAAGAAGATAATGAGTTGCTGAAAGGATTGCCAAAAGTGAAAGTAGAATGTACCTGGATACCCTGGACGTACAGCCGCCTGAGTTATTACAGTGGCTATGGCGCCGGTATTGAATCTCCCGGCTGGTACGACCACATCTGGCATCACCCGGCAGATGATGGCACCCGCTGGATGGCAAAAGTGGCCCGGTTGTTCAGAACAAAACAAATGGATACGTCCGTAGCGCATGTAATAGAAGCCGTTCGGCTCGCTGAATCACTGGCCAGCATGCGCCACTTATATAAAGCCGGACTGGATGAACTGAACGAGGCTACCCGCACGGTGCTTTGTAATGGAGAAAGCATTCAGATGCAATTGATCAACGATGAGCTGATCGTAAGCAACCGTATTGGTGAAGTGCCCCAGGAAATTCCCAAACCACCATTACAGCTGGATATAGAGAAAACTCAAAAACGATTGCGTTTGCCCGCAACGGCCGATTGGAAAGATTATACACTTGATCTGCGTAAGGAAAACGACCTGGAGCGAAGCATCTTTTTGCATCGGTTGCAATTGATGGAAATAAACTGGGGCAAACGGCAGGAAGTGTCGGGCAAAGGAACTTTTAAAGAACAATGGCGATTGCAATGGAGCCCGGAGTTGTCGATCAATATTATTGAAAAAGGTAATTGTGGCAATACCGTGGCAGAAGCGGCTGAGAAATTCGTGATCTCAAAAGCCAGTGAGGCAGACTCATTAAGTGTAGTTACTGCGTTACTGGAGAATACGATTCCCGCCGAATTACACCGGGCGGTGGAAATATGTATCCAACGCATCAATAACCTGGCAGCCGCCAGCGGCGATGTGATACAATTGATGGAAGTAGTGCCGGGACTGGTGCAGGCAAGCCGTTATGGCAGCGTGCGAAAAACCGATGCCGACCTGGTATTGGGAATTGTAAACAGCATGCTTACGCGTATTTGTGTAAGTCTGGCCGCCGCCTGTACCGCCGTAAGCGACGAAGCTGCACAAAAGCTGCTGGAGTCTTTCTTTAAGTTGAACGATGCGGTGAATGTGTTACAGCAGGCTGATATTACCAGCCAGTGGCAGCAAACCCTGCAAGCCATCGCTTCAGGAAACAACACCTCGCCTACTATTGCCGGTTATGCCACGCGTTTGCTGTCCGATTATAAATTGCTGGAAGGCGAAGACCTGGTGCGCGTATTTTATTATGCGATGTCTACCGCTACGCTGCCAGATAAAGCAGCTGCCTGGCTGGAAGGTTTTCTGAAAGGCAGCGGTACCATTCTGTTAATAGATAATGATCTCTGGAACCTGGTGAACAACTGGGTTGATTCCCTTGATGAAGAAACTTTTACAAGGGTATTGCCCCTGTTACGAAGAACATTCGCCGGCTTCAGCTCACCCGAAAGAAAAAAGCTGGGCGAGAAAGTAAAGTCCGGCGGTGGCGGCACCCCCATTAAACAGGTTGAAAGTAATATAGATGAAGAAAGAGCCAAACAGGGCATTCCGGTTATCATGCAATTATTAGGGATAAAAACCAATCAATGAGCAACAACGAACAACATACTCGCAAATGGCGATTGATCCTTGGTGGAAAAGAAAACGATGGCACCGGTGTTACCCTGAATGAGCGCGATCTGCAAATGGATAAAACACTGGAAGCATTATACGATAGTACCCGCCAGGGCGGACTGGGTCCCTCCTCGCCCAACGTAGCCCGCTGGCTGGGAGATATTCGTACATTTTTTCCCTCATCAATTGTGCAGGTAATGCAACAGGATGCCCTGAATCGTTTGAACCTGACACAAATGTTGTTTGAAAAGGAAATGTTGGAAAACGTAGAAGCCGATGTGCACCTGGTGGCTACGTTGATGACGCTGAGTAAAGTAATTCCTGATAAAACAAAAGATACCGCGCGCCAGGTGGTGCGCAAAGTGGTAGACGAATTAATGCGCAAGCTGTCACAGCCCACACAACAGGCTATTATTGGCAGTTTGAACAGAAGCGCCCGCAATCGCCGGCCACGGCATAACGAGATCAACTGGCATGCAACCATTCAAAAGAATCTGAAACATTACCAACCCGATTATAAAACCATCATCCCGGAAACCAGGATCGGCTATGGCCGCAAACGAACTGCATTAAAAGATGTAGTGCTGTGCATAGATCAAAGCGGATCGATGGGGACTTCAGTAGTGTATTCCGGCATCTTTGGTTCGGTGATGGCTTCCATTCCTGCCATTAAAACAAAAATGGTGGTGTTTGATACGGTTGTAACAGATCTCACCGAAGAATTGACCGACCCGGTAGAATTACTCTTTGGGGTGCAACTGGGTGGCGGAACAGATATCAACCTGGCGCTTACCTATTGTCAGCAGATCATCACCAAACCCAATGATACCGTATTGGTCCTGATCACCGATCTGTACGAAGGCGGCAATCAGGATAAAATGCGTCAACGTGCTGCAGAGTTGGTGGCTGCCGGTGTGCAGGTGGTTGTATTGCTGGCATTGAATGACGAAGGTGCGCCCTTCTACGATCATAATAATGCGCAATATTTTTCCAACCTGGGCATCCCTGTGTTTGCCTGCACCCCCGATAAATTCCCTGACCTGATGGCCGCGGCCCTGAGTAAACAGGATATTGGCCTGTGGGCAGCAAAAGAAGACCTGGTTATAAAAAAATAAACTTACCCTATGGCATTTACGGTTGAACAACTGAGTCCCTTTAATAAACACGTCGCTGCTGGCTATAAAACTGCCGACTTAAAAAATAATCTCGCATTAGTAAACGACTATCTAACCGGTAAAACAAATTCATTAACCGCACTTACTTCCACTTACGACAATTATTATTTCAAGGACCTTACCATGCTCCTGAAGCTTCCCCACCAGTGGGACCAAAATGACCAACTGGTATTGGATGTGGTAACGTCTGCTGCTGTATGGACGAGTGTAATGAATTCGTTTATTGTACGGCTGGCGCAAAAAGTAGACGCATC
>NZ_JBJMLX010000391.1:0-2187 GCF_045805085.1 Niastella sp. | reverse complement strand
GGACCTGAGAGTGGAGGGGAGTATCGGCCGAGCCTCATCCGAGTAACCTGCTGACAAATTGGCCGAAACGACATCAATTACGTGCATGAAATGCACCAAAGCCGATGAAGGTTTGTCGGCATTCGGTGACATCGCTGACAAGACGCGGACAAACACTGACATCTGGCATACTTAGTATGGCCGCTGGATGCCATTTTCCGCAAAGCGCAAAGTGCGGTTGTGGGTGGGGAAGTAGTGGCATTGGTAAGGCAGAATGCCAACGGGACCTCGTACCGGTTTGAAGAAATTTCAACCCTTGAAGATCTGAATGCATACAAGAAGAACGTTTATAAATATGTGAAGGATGTTTAATGCGGGAAGCTGAAAGTTTGCATTATAATATGAAATGTTTTACTTTACGCCGACAATTGTACCAATCCGCAAATGAAAAACTGTTTACTGATCCTATTCCTGCACCTGTCCGTTACGTTTGTATCAGCCCAGACAACTATTCTACCCATTAAATTAAAAAATGGCACACTTACCAATTCAAACAACCTGCGTAATCACGCCCACCTTAGCGACTCATTAAAAAAATTCCAATATAAAAACCGGTTCTATACCCTCATTCAATTCAATAAGTTACCCGATGCGGCCGGGCGTAAGGCGCTTTCACAACAAGGCATTAACTTATTTCATTATATTCCAGACAATACTTACCTGGCTGAAATAAATGGCAGCATTAACCTGAACCAGCTTAAAAAAAACAATAATATAACAGGTCTCTTACCATTGCACGCATCCGCTAAAATTTCCCCGGCCCTTATTCAGCAGTTACAACAACCCGCGCATGATCCTGATAAGTTGATTGCAGTAAGTTTTTATGGGACGCTTGATAAGGCCACAGTTATAGATGAACTAAAGAAGGCAGGGGCTACAATTATTGAAACAGCCCTTAAACCTTCACAAGTTGTTTTTATAGATGCAACGTATGCGATCGTTCTAAAAATAGCAATGCTTCCCTTTGTTGCAAACATAAGCAGTCAGCCTGTTAAGGCTGTTCCCCTGAATTACGGTAACCGGGCCGCGCATGCCGTTAATGCATTGGGGGCTTTGTTGGGCCGCAACCTGCAGGGAAAAAATGTTACCATTGGAGTAGGGGATGCCGGCGATGCCTCTACGCATATCGATCTCAAGGGCCGGCAAATTACGAAAGGTAGTTTAAGTGCCGTTAATCACAGTACACACGTAACGGGTTCTATTGCAGGTGCCGGCCTCATCAATCCAAAGTATAAAGGTATGGCCCCGCAGGCTACTGTTATCAATGATGTTCTGTACAACATACTTATTAATGCGTCTGCTTATAAGAGGGATTATAATATGGTGCTTACGAATAATTCTTATGCACATGAAGATGGAAATTGCGCCATACCGGGCGATTACAATACGAATAGTAATTATGTTGACGAACAATTAAATAATATTCCGGAAGTGCTACATGTTTTTGCCGCTGGAAATAACGGTAAAACATCCTGTACGCCATACCCTGCCCAATTTGCCACTATTGTTTCAGGTTTTCAAACTGCAAAAAATGTTTTAACGGTAGGAGCAATAGATAATAGTTCCTATACCATTGCCAATTTCTCGAGCTGCGGCCCGGTTTCGGATGGCCGGATAAAGCCAGAAATAACCGCAGGCGGCTGGGCCATTACCTCTACACTCCCCAACAACAAATACGGCGTTGATTGGGGCACCAGTATGGCTGCCCCCACAGCTACCGGTATTCTCGGATTATTAATTGAACGATACCGGCAACTGCATGGAGGATCCAATCCTGCTGCCAATTTAATTAAAGCAGTAGCCTGTAATGGCGCCATAGACAAAGGCAACCCGGGGCCTGATTACACTTATGGTTTTGGCAACATCAATGCCCGCAACTCGGTTGAAGCCATTGAAAACCATACTTATTTTACCGGTTCCATCGACAATGGCGGATCATCCACATTTACCATCCCGGCTGTTGCGCCTGGCATTGCTCAAATAAAAGTATTATTATACTGGACTGATCCCGCAGCATCTACCGCCGCCGCAACAGCACTTGTAAACGATCTCGATCTTACCGTTGCTGCGCCTGGCGCCATCCTGCATCACCCCCTGGTACTTGACCCATCGCCGGCTAACGTTAATAATATCGCTGTAGAGGGTATC
>NZ_JBJMLX010000390.1:0-10632 GCF_045805085.1 Niastella sp. | reverse complement strand
GGAAGCTATACAATTACTCGATTTTTTACAATCACATAATTTCAATGCAGTGATCTTCCAGGTAAGGCCCCAGGCAGATGCTTTGTATCAAAGCAACCTGGAGCCCTGGTCGTATTTTTTGACCGGTACACAGGGCAAAGCACCTGAGCCATATTATGATCCCCTGCAATTCTGGATAGAGGCAGCGCATGACCGTGGGCTTGAATTGCATGTTTGGTTGAATCCGTACCGCGCGCATTCCCCCGCCGGTGGCGAAGTGACCAGCACCTCATTGGTAAAGAAAAAACCGGAACTGGTAGTAAAGTTGAAAGATGGTCACTGGTGGTTCGATCCTTCAAAGAAAGGCACCCAGGAACATGCTACTGCAGTAGTAATGGATATTGTAAAACGTTATGATATAGATGGCGTGCATTTCGATGATTATTTTTATCCCTATCCTTCATATAATGGCAATGCCGATTTCCCCGATAGCGCCAGTTATAAAGAATATATTGACAAAGGCGGTCCCCTCAGTCTGAGCGACTGGCGCCGTAACAGCGTGAATGTTTTTATTGAGAACTTATATAAAAATATCAAAGCCGAAAAGCCTTATGTAAAGTTTGGGCTCAGTCCCTTTGGTACCTGGCGGCCGGGTTATCCTTCCATCGTAGAAGGGTTTGACCAGTACAACCAATTGTATGCAGACGCTCGCTTATGGTTGAACGAAGGCTGGGTAGATTATTTTACGCCACAACTGTATTGGAAGATCAACAGCCCTACGGTAAGCTATCCTGTTTTATTAGGCTGGTGGTTGCGTGAAAACAAAAACGACCGGCACCTCTGGCCCGGGATGAGTGTGGGCCGTGATACTACTTCGGCCAATGCTACCGAAGTAATGAACCAGATCATGGTTACCCGCGGCATGTTGCCAAAAAGCAGCGGCGAGGTACATTGGAGCATTAGCTCATTAACAAAGGATTCCAACCTGGCAAAGGCTATCGTGGAAGGGCCTTACAAAAAGCAGGCGCTGGTGCCCGCCAGTCCCTGGCTCGATGCCACGGCCCCTGATGCGCCACAGGTTACGGCTTCCATAGAAGGCGATTCCCTGAAGATCAACTGGACACACCCCAATGAACCAGATGTATTTCACTGGGTAGTTTATTACCAGTATGCAGGCAAATGGAATTACACCATCCTCAATCGCCACGATCGAATGTTCACTGTAGGAAAAAATAAGTTAAGCGGAGTTTCTGTATCTGCGGTTGATCGGGTTGGTAATGAGAGTCAGTTGGTAAGTGTGAAGTTTTAAGTTGAAAGTTCAACTAAATAACTTGTTAACTTGTCAACTGGTCAACTCGTCAACTGGTTAACTCGTCAACTCGTCAACTGATCAACTCATTCCCCGGTTGTCTCGAAGCTTCAATGTCTTTTAATTTAGCGATTAATTCGGTGCCCAGTCCTTCAACGTGTTCTTCAATAAAAGCAGCTAAACGTGGGTCATTGTTCATGGCGAGATAGCAGGCAACGTTATCGAGGATCATTTCACCGTTGTTCTCAGCCAGCAGTTTATCGATGAACTTTTTATTGTCTTCGATATTCAGATTGGTGGCGATGTATTTATCTATTTTAAGAATGAGATCGAGGAAGAAATCAACAGAGGAACCATAGATATTCTGTGTGCGGAAATCGTATTTGGTAGGACCGTAAATGTATTCGTTGCGTCCGGTTTTATTAGCCTTGATCCATTTTTTTAATTTTTTGGAACCCACATAAGGCAATATTTCCAGGCCAACACTGCTGCCAGCCATATTGCTTCTTGAGCTCCAGAAATTGATCTCAACAAAAAGGTCTTTCGATTCAATCTTTACTTTCGGCCTGCTCTTCGTATACTTATAGCCTTTCTGTTGATAATAAAATCCTATAGCCTGACAAAAGGCATCAAATATCTCAGCGGGCGGAGTGTGTTCGCTTTGATTAGTGAGAATACTATCTTCGGTCCAGAATGTTGTCATAAAATTTTGTCAAAACCAAATAGATTTTGCCAGTAATTTACCAATAATTTGGTCGTCAATTATGCTAATAACGATTTTACTGGCCGGTTGTTTGACAGGAAAATACAATCTGGTGTAGATTAAGCAGATACAAATTAAAGAAGTATCCTGATCTTGATTAAAATCATCGAAATGATAATGGAATTTAGAATATTTAGCAATGACTACCGTCATTGTTTTCACTTTTTTTATGTTGTAAATTCATATCAGATTACCAGATGGGGATCCGTTAGGAACGAAGCTAGTGAAGCTGTAACGTATTGTTGTAAATAGAAGCAAGAACGGGACAGAACTAACTGCCGGAAAAAACAGATCAGATCTGTTATCTTAACGTGAAAACCTGATTGGTTAAGCAAACGCTGATAGCATAATCAGTTTTAATTAACTACAAGCTACCAACGTTTTATTAAGAGCGATCAGCCGGTTGGCTGATCGCTTTTTTTATGAAATGCTGCTTTTATTTAATTATGATCTTTATCGTACGTATCGGCATTATTATAGAATTCAGTCCGTCATTCAATGAATGGTTCAGCTCGAGCAATGATTTTTCCAGCAAATAAGTTTGTAGCATCACCCTGAAATCAGCAGTATCCGGCGGTACAAACTGGCTCCCTTTTACCGTTTCAAGATAGGCTTTCATATAAAAACCGCCCATGTAATGTGCCCACAGTCGAAGAAATGGAGTGTACTTAGGCAAATTGTCTTTGAGAATATGATGGTTTGCATGAAACCCTTCAAACACTACATTGTGAAAGGAGCGTAACATGGTAGCCACGTCGTGCAGGGGTGAACGCTTCAATCTTCTTTCGCTATACGGGCGAAGCGGATCGCCGCCATATCCCTGTATGACCAGGTCTTTCCCCGTAAACAGTATCTGGCTCAGGTTATAAAAACCATGGATGCGGATCTTCCATACATCCAGTTTTTTATTGTAAATCTTTTTAAAAATAGCCAGCACATCATCGCGGTGTTTAAGCAGTTCTTCTGCTTCGGGCTGCAGATCTGTGGGCAGGCGGGAAAGATTTCTTTTCAGGTTTTGAAAAACTTCCCGCACCAGCGATACCATGGCCGAATATAACGACCGCTGATAATGCAGGGAGAACTCTTCTGGCCTGAAATCTTTCAGGTTATTGCCCGATGCCAGTGCCAGGTGCATTTCACCGGTGCGCACGCCTATCAATCGCGCCTGTTCTGCTGCGCGAATGCCCAGCAGGTCTTTTAGTTCGGGTGGCAGTTGTTCAAAAGAAACCGGGGCGGTGAGGCTGCCCTGAGATTCCCAGGAAGGCAGGTGGTCCTGGTTCATCGCCAGTATTCTTTCAATATAATTGTAAACGCGTTCCTTCATATAACTGTAACCGTTACCATGGTTTTCAATCATCACCTGTAACATGCCGGTGGTGATCATTCCTTTATCCGTCATCCACTCGATTGCGCCCAGGAATGGCGGAATGTGTTCGAATTTCGCCTGTTCACTCAGGAAATGCGTTATTTCTGCATCGGGGTTTATATAATAATCAACCCGCCTGTAAATGGTTAAAAAGAAACTGTTATCGTAGGTAATGGCGCTTTGATAGCGATTGCCTTCGTAAATCTTTGGTTTTATATCATCATGTTGTGCGGCGTAGGCGCCCAGTGCACCATTGTTATAGAATTTCAACTGGTTGTTTTCTTTCACCGCCAGCGTTTCATTGCGCAACAGGTTTTGAAAAAGCCATTGCTGAAAGCTGGTAACATACAACGCATCGCACAAAATACCTTCCTGCCCGCCTATATGCATATGGGCAATAATGGAATGCGGAAAACTGTTGCCCAGTTTTGCCGCCACCGCGTCCTGAACAAAGGTTACCATCAGCTGGTACATTTCAGGCAGCCCGCTTTCGTAGGTTACTTCAATCAATAATAACAATGCTTCAGGCGAGGAAGGAATGTTCACCTGGTTAATGATCTCTACATTGTAAACCTGTTTGGCGCGACCCGTAAACCACCTGGATTGTTTGAGGTAGGCCGGTAAAATAGCATTCTCCATTTCTGCCCGGGGTCCTTTGCTAACTATGTCTTTAAACTGGTTTACCTGTATTAACGGGATCGCTTTTTTTTGATCAATTTCAGGATGGGCTTTTTCGAGCGAGAACCACAGCCAGGTATGCGGCGCCAGCGTAAAGAAATAGGTTTCCGCTTTGCCAATGGCCGGGAATTTATTGCGGCTCATCAGTTCAATTAAGGCAAAACCTTTATATCCTTCCAATGGTACTTCAGCCACCTGTGCAAACTTCGACAGGTTCACCACAATTAACAGCGTCTCCTCTTCATACTTCCGCAAAAAGGCCAGCACTTTCGGGTTGTCAACATTCAAAAAGGTTAAATCGCCCCGCCCGAATGCCTTATGTTTTTTACGCATATTTATCATGCGTTTCATAAACCAGAACAGCGACGAAGTGTTGCGGCGTTGCATTTCTACATTCACCGATTCGTAATGATATTCCGGGTCGAGTATGAGGGGCAGATACAATTGATGCGGATTGGCATACGAAAAACCCGCATTGCGGTCGGGCGACCATTGCATGGGCGTACGAACCCCATCGCGATCACCCAGATAAAAGTTATCACCCATCCCAATTTCATCACCATAATAGATCACCGGCGTACCGGGCAGGGAGAACAGCAATGAATTGAGCAGTTCTATTTTTTCTCTGTTGTTTTCCATTAAAGGCGCCAACCGGTGCCGGATGCCGAGGTTAATGCGTGCCTTGGGATCTTTTGCATATACCTTATACATGTAATCCCGTTCTTCATCTGTTACCATTTCAAGCGTGAGCTCATCGTGGTTACGCAGGAAGATGGCCCACTGGCAGGTGGGCGGTATAGCGGGTGTTTGATCGAAAATATCGGTAATAGGGTAGCGGTCTTCCATTTGCAGCGCCATGAACATACGGGGCATTACCGGAAAGTGATAGTTCATGTGGCATTCGTCCCCATCGCCAAAATAAGAGGCGGAATCTTCGGGCCACATATTGGCTTCCGCCAGCAAAACGGTGCCGGGAAATTTGGCGTCAACATGTGCCCGTAACCGTTTTAGAAAGGCATGGGTTTCGGGCAGGTTCTCCCCATTGGTGCCTTCGCGTTCGTACAAATAAGGCACCGCATCTAACCGAAAACCATCCACCCCCATATTGCACCAGAAATCGAGGAGGTTGAACACTTCCTGTTGCACCAGTGGGTTGTCGTAATTAAGATCGGGCTGGTGATGAAAGAACCGGTGCCAGTAATATTGTTCCGCTACGGGATCCCAGGTCCAGTTGGAAGCTTCAAAATCCTGGAAAATGATGCGGACGTCTTTATATTGAGAGGGATCATCTGTCCAGACATAATAATTTCTTTCAGGCGAACCTTTTGGCGCCGAACGCGCCCGTTGAAACCAGGGATGCTGGTCGGAACTATGGTTAATGACCAGTTCGGTGATAATTTTCAGGTTGCGCTGATGTGCTTCGTGCAACAGGGTTTTCAGCTGGGGAATATTGCCATAGGAACTATTGATGTTGTAATAATCGGCAATATCATAGCCATCGTCGCGCAACGGAGAAGGGTAAAACGGTAGTAACCAGATCACATTTACGCCCAATTCCTGTAAATAGTCAAGTTTTTGCATCAGGCCGCCAAAATCACCAATTCCATCGCCATTGCTATCGCAGAACGCTTTAATGTGCAGTTCGTAAATTATAGCGTCTTTATACCAATGCAATTTTTCGTTGAAAGCTTGTTTTGTAGGTTCCATGTTCGCCAATTATGTATCTACTAAATCACATAATTATTATGCCAGAACCTGGAGATGAATTGTTAACGAAATTTTAGAACAGGATTGGAATGATCTGTCCTGAAATTGATTATTATCAATTGTCAATATGTTTTGTTCCGTATATGCTTAAAAGTTGTAAATTAGTGTTGGCCTTTACAATTCAGGTATCGGTAAAGGTTGTAATGAGTAGGTTCTGGCAGGCATTCTGATTAGTAAGCGTTAGCCGTTATTGGCGAAAACTAAAAACGACACTTCCCTATGCCCGCACCCACAACACGCTTCCGCTCAAAAGAACTTCCCTTTTTTAGTACTCTTCACCATGCTACAAAACCATTTTTTAAACAATGGTACATTAATGCCCTTGATGTCACCCGTATTATGTCGGTCACTTATGCCGAAGCCCGGCAGGTAGTGTCGGCACTACGCAGTTTTTATAGCAAAGAAAGAAGCGATGTAATCACCGTAGAGGAGTTCTGCGCGTTTACCCGTATCAGTAAAAGTTTCGTAAGAATGCATTTGGTTTCAAAGGTGATGGAGGGGGAATTGAAAAAGCAAGTTTGTAAAGCAAGAGTTGCATTCGTAGTCGGAAATTTGCATTAAGTTTTTTAGTTCTTTAGTTTGTTAGTTATTAAGTTTCCGAACCAGGAAACCTATGAACTTAATAACCTACGAACCTAATAACCTAAACTTAGTATCCGAAGGCAGGAACTAAAAACCTAAGCCTGCCAACTTTGAACTTTAAACTTTGAACTAAAAAACTAACAAACTACCTCCGCATATATCTACCAACCAACTCCCCATAAGCCACCACATGCCCATCCATAGCCCGTTCCAGGCCCTTCTTATCAGTTCTGGGCGTAAGGGTCAATTGGATGTCAAGGGCGTACAATTTAAAAAAGTAGTGGTGAACGCCGTAGGGCGGACAGGGCCCGCCGTACCGGTTCTCCCTGAAGTCATTGATTCCCTGTTCTTTAAACAGAGTGTCTTCCTTTATATGGTGCGCTACCGGGATATTCCAGACCAGCCAGTGTACCCAGGGCCGGATAGGCGCATCGGGATCATCCATGATCAACGCCAGACTTTTTGTAACAGCAGGAATATCAATAATATCCAACGGAGGATTCACATTGGCGCCGTCGCAGGTAAACCTGGAAGGAATAATCCCATTGGGTTCAAACGCCGGGCTTGAAATATGTAAAGTGCTTACATCGCGGAAGGTTGATCTGGTTGTGTGCAAAGGAGATATTTTCATGGCTATACTTTACTTTAATATGGTTGGTCAAACGTCACCAGGTTGTCTCTTTTTGGTGCTTTTTTCAAATATATTATTGCCGGCAAACTTTAACAATGACGGCGATCACCACTTTAATGTGATTGCCGTTAATGGTGAATGGGTATTCCTTCATTGTAAACCAATTTGCTGTAACAATTTTGAAGAGATCACTCAATATCTTTTTGAAGTCTGTCGTTATACAAGTGCACAATCCCACCATTAAACTTCCCTAAAGCCCCTACGTCATACATAATAATGATTAGAGGCCGGTATATTAACCAGTAATGACATGGATTACAAGTGCATATACTTGTAAATCGCTGTGTGGCCGTTGTAATATTGTGATGTGGTTTTCATTCCTTCAATTTTAAATCACTGTTATGTCCAGCTATCCTTTCAACAGCAGCTTCACCAAGCAATTCAGACAAGAGCAACCTGTTACCTTTTGCGCTGAAGAAAAGCAATACGAGCAAATCGTTATCAGCACCTACAACCGGATGAGTGATGCAGACATGAATGTGGTGGGCAGCGCCCTGAACGAACATTTGTTCGACAATGGCATCATCGATCGCCTGTTAACAAAGCTTACCAAGAAAGATAGTCAGGATGCACAACGCCTATTGGCTTTTATCCAGGAATTACACCAGGAATGCCGTAGCCATGCCAATGCAGAACCTATTACTGCTCAATATTATAAACACCTGCTTGAATTACTGGGATCGTTCATTGACCTGGTGAATGAATATGAAACCAATGGCCAGGAATTATTACTCGGCAATTTAAACGCCTGTTATTTTGATGAAACCAGCTTTGCCGTTAACCAGTCCGTTGACAGTGAAGAAGTAGCTACCATGCACCGCATTATTGAAGATTACCTATACCAGATTGGTGAATTTTATCAATACTTTCACCTGTTGCTGCAAAAAGAAACCGAACAGGAAAACAGCAAGAGCCGTGTTCAGGTTATTTCGCACATCGCTTATTACCTCGATACGCTGATCACCTGCACCGAAAAGATGATCATCAACATGGAAGGTACATTGGATATGCTGTTAGAGTGGGAGACTTCTTTGCAAAGCCGCGAATCGCAAAGTTTGTTTAATTAGTCTATTCACCACTCACTTTCTTCACCGAAATAATTACTGCCTTAGAAACAGGCGTATTACTCTTCTTAGCCACATTGTTTACAGGAACCAGCACATTGGTTTCAGGAAAATAAGTAGCCGCGCATGTTGGCGGAATAGGATAAGGCACTACAATGAATTTGTGCGCTACCCGCTCCACACCGCCGTGATGATTGTAAATATCAACCACATCTCCCTGTTTTAGATTGCGCCGGTCCATATCGCCCTGATTCATGAGTATTACCCGCCGCTCTTTATAAATGCCCCGGTACCGGTCGTTCAATCCATAAATAGTGGTATTGAACTGGTCGTGGCTGCGAATGGTCATCATCAGCAGGTCGTCTTCGTGCAAATGAATGGTATGAATAGGCGCGATGTTAAAATGCGCTTTCTTCGACGTGGTATTAAATGCGCCGTCCCGGTTGCAATTAGGTAAATAAAATCCACCCGGATCACGTAACCGTTTGTTGTAATCCCCAAAGCCGGGTATGGTGCGCTCAATATCCTCTCTTATCTGATCGTAATGTTGTAAATAATTATCCCAGTTTATGGGGCTGCGATTGCCCAGCGTAGCCTTGGCCAGGCGGCAAACAATCACCGGCTCACTCAATAACTGGTCAGACACGGGATGCAAAACGCCCTTCGACAGTTGAACAACCCCCATAGAGTTCTCGCACGAAACAATTTGTTCTTCCCCGTTCACCAGGTCTTTATCGCTGCGGCCCAGGCAGGGAAGTATCAATGCTTCATGCCCATGCACCAGGTGGCTTCGGTTAAGCTTGGTGGATACATGCACGGTCAGCAAACACTTGCGCAGCGCAGCAGCGGTGTACAACGTATCGGGTGTGGCAGATAAGAAGTTGCCACCCATGGCAATAAATACTGATGCTTTTCCGCCATGCATGGCTTTGATGGCTTCCACCACATCGTACCCGTGTTTGTTAGGGGGCGTGAAATGAAAGTTGGCAGCAATACTATCCAGGAATTGTTCTGAAGGCTTTTCAAAAATACCCATGGTGCGATCACCCTGCACATTGCTATGGCCACGTACAGGACAGGTGCCTGCGCCTGGTTTGCCTATGCTGCCTTTGAGCAATAACAGGTTTACAATCTCCTTAATGGTGTCTACCGCATTCACATGTTGCGTAAGACCCATGGCCCAGCAGGCAATGATCTTTGTTTTATCTTTCAGCAGGTCGGCCACTTCCCGGATCTGTGGTAAGGAAATGCCGCAGGCCTTTGCTAATTGCTCGGGGTTTTGTTGTTGCAGGTCATTGATGAAGGCATCAAAATCCACTGTGTTATGCTCAATAAAATTGCGATCGAATACTTTACCCGGCTCGCGTTGTTCGTGTTGCCACAAGTAGTATTCAACGGCTTTCAGCAGGGCCATATCGCCATTGATGATAACCGGTAGAAAAATATCGGTGAGGTGGATATCCATACCCAGCAAACCTTTTACCGATTGCGGGTTGTTGAAACCCATCAATCCCGTTTCGGGCAACGGGTTCACCGCAATAATGCGGGCGCCGTTCGCCTTCGCTTTTTGTAAAGCGGTCAGCATACGGGGATGATTGGTGCCCGGGTTTTGTCCGAGGATGATGATCACCTCTGCTTCATAGAAATCTTCCAATTTTACCGAGCCCTTACCAATACCCAGCGATTCACCCAGGGCTACACCACTGCTTTCATGACACATATTGCTGCAATCGGGCAGGTTGTTGGTGCCGTAGGCACGAACGAAAAGCTGGTATAAAAAAGCCGCTTCGTTACTGGTGCGCCCGGAGGTATAAAAGATGGCTTCATTGGGGCTGGATAATTTATTTAAGGTAGCGCCTATTTTATGGAAGGCATCGTCCCAGGTGATGGGCTGATAATGCGTGCCGCCATGCGGGAGGAACATAGGCTGGGCAATGCGACCCTTGCGGCCTATTTCATAATCGGTAAGCGCGGCTAAATCCTGTACACTATTTTCAGCAAAGAATTCAGGCGTTAATTTTTTAAGCGTGGCCTCTTCTGCGACGGCTTTTGCGCCATTTTCGCAATATTCGCCCAGGGTAGAGCGGTCATCATCAGGGTCGGGCCAGGCACAACTGGGACAATCGAACCCGCCTTTCTGGTTCATATGGTTCAGCGCCTTCAAACCACGGACAGCGCCAGCTTCCCCCACCACTTGTTTTATCGATTCCACAATGGCTGGTATCCCAGCTGCAGATTTCTTGATATGCCCCAGGTGTAATCCGGTGAAATGTTCAGGATTTTCGGCACCGGGAGTGTTTTTATTGTCGCTCATGTTTATTTAACGTAGTACTATTTTAATAAAAGACTTTTGAGTACTTAAGTTTAATCGGCAATCGGCAATCCGCAATCGGCAAATTCGGGCCTCCCCCCGGCCCCCTCCGGTGGAGGGGG